>JBHIEQ010000194.1:0-5894 GCA_046760725.1 Gemmatimonadales bacterium | reverse complement strand
GCACGCCCCACCCACCGCTCCCGGGACCCGTTGCGTTGAGCGCGGCATACAGCGCCGCGGGGACTACCATGCCGCCTGTTGCGGCAGCGATGGGCAGGGCCGCCCTGCGCCGATTCGACAGCGCCCCCTGAACCATCTCGCGCTTGATCTCGAGTCCCGCCAGCAGGAAAAAAACCGTCATGAGGAAATCGTTGATCCAGAAATGCAACGACTCCTCCATCGTCCAGCCGCCGATGCCGATTCGGATCGGTGTGTGCCAGAGGGAATCGTACGCGTGTCCCCAGGGAGAATTCGCCCAAATCAGCGCGACCGCGGCGGCGACCAGCAGCACCAAGCCGCTCGACGCTTCGATCGCCAAGAACCTTTCGACCGGCCGCACCATCGCCTGCGCGAACCGCCGCGCCGGCAGCCAGGCACCGGGCGGCAGCGTCGAGTACTCCCTAGACCAGGAGATGTGGGTCGGTTCTTTCAAGTGATCGACCTGCCAGGTTACGGTTCGGGCACGCCGCCGCGCGCGATCGCTTGGTAGCGCCCACTCGCCGGCGACGGCCGGCTATACAGTATCACAACGGGAAACCTCGGGAAACCGTTCGCGGCTGGCCGACGCTCTCCGCGAGACACGGCCGTGACCTTGCCGCAGCGAGGTCGGCGTGGCGCTGGACGGCCCTCACGACGGACGACGACACCACGGTGCTGTGGCTCTACCTCAGGAGCCAGCCTCCGACGCCGTTCGGCCAGCACTAGGAAGGACCGGCCGGCCGCTCCAGGCCGAGCAAGCGCGCCGCGTTCCCGCTCAAAATCGCGGCCCTGGCCTCATCTTCGAGGGGGAGCCCCTCGATCGACTGCACCATCGATCGGAGGCTGCCGATCCGATGGGGGTAGTCGCTGCCGGCCACCAAACGATCCACCCCCGCGAACTCAAGCGCCAGCGCCAAGGCCTGTGGGTCGAAGTTCACCGTGTCGTAGTAGAACCGCTTGAGATGCTCGCTCGGCGGTTGCGTCAGGTTAGCCCGGCACTCACGAAATGCCTCGTAGCCGCGATCGAGTCGCTCGGCGAGATAGGGAATCGCGCCGCCCAAGTGCGCTAACACCCACTTGATTCCCGGAAAGCGTTCCACGACCCCGCTATACACCAGCGAGGCGGCCGCGAGCGTCGTATCGAACGGGAAACCGACAAGAGGCATGAGCCAGTACCGCTCCATTGCCTCCACGCCGGCCGGGTAGGTCGGATGGATATACACGACGTTCTCCGCCGCCGACGCCTCCTCATAGAGCGGCCAGAAGCGCTCGTCACTGAGCGCCACCCCACCCACGTTGGAGAAGACCATCGCACCGGGCAGCCCAAGCTCCGAGGTGGCGCGACGATACTCGACCACGGCGGCGTCGGGGTCGTTGAGCGGGAGCGTCGCAAGCGCGGCGAACCTGCCGGGATGGCCGTTCACTATGCCAGCGAGCGCATCATTCACCATCCGCGAGAATGCGGCCGCCTCGCGAGGAGCGTGCACCTGCACCCCGGGAGCCGTGAACGTAAGGACCTGAACGTCGATTCCCTCCTCATCGAGCACCGTCTCACGGTACGCTATGTCGCGATGACCCCGCACAACGACGTTGACATCCCCCGGCGAATGGAGCACGGGGTTACCATCGCGATCGGATTCGACCGTTACGGGTCCCTTGCCGCCCGCAAGCGCCGCGACGTACTCCGGGGGGTAGTAGTGATTGTGGAAGTCGATGATTCTCACAGCATCACCTCTCCGCCGAGCGTGTGATCCTGAGCCACAGGTGGTACACGGGCAATCCCAGCAAGACCAGTAGCAGACCCGACATGCTCTCCCCGGGATCGGACCCTACCTGATTCACCACGATCAAGACGGAGCTCACGGCGAAGACCAGGGGAACCAGGGGATAACCCCAGGTCCGATAGCTCGGCGCGTAGCCCTGGCGGCGTCTCAGAAGCAATACACCCACCGCGAGCAGCGCGAAGAAAAGCCATTCGGTATAGATCACCCGCGTGAAGAGAGCGCGATAGGTTCCCGTCGCCACCAGCACCGAAGCCCACGCGGCCTGGAGCACGATGGCACGGTGGGGTGTGCGGAATCTGGCGTGCAGCGCACCGACCCACTCGAATACGTGACCTTCACGCGCCATGGAGTAGTACACGCGGGGACCCGCCAGGATGATGCCGCTCAGCGCCCCGAATGTCGAGAAGATCACGAGAGCCGACATCAGGGCACCTCCGCCTGAACCCAGCACCGCGTCCGCCGCATCCGCCGCTACTCTAGTCGAGCTGATCACGATCTCGAGCGGGAGGACGCGGAGATACACGGCGTTCAGCGCGACGTAGCACGCCGTTACGATGAGCGTGCCCGCGAGGAGAGCCCAAGGTATGGTTCTCTCGGGATCGCGGGTCTCACCCGCCGAATAGGTCACCATATGCCACCCGCCGAACGCGAAGAGACCCGCTACCAGAGCCAATGCGAAGTCACCGAGAGAAAACGAAGCGCCCGCGAACGCGGCGGCCCTTGACACGTCGGCACGAGCTACGACGGCACGCGGCCCCATCAAGAACCCCACCAGGATGATCACGGCGATCGCCGCAACCTTGCCGATCGTGAACGCCGTCTGAACCGCGCTACCCTGCCTCACACCCACGAGATTCACCGTCGAGAGTATCAGGATCACTCCAATCGCCACGAGCCTGACGCCGACATCGCCAAGAGGAGTGAAGTAGCCGACGTAGCGCGCGAACACCACGGCGATCGCCGCGATGATTCCCGAGTGCATGCTCCAGAACATCGCCCAACCCCAGAGAAATCCTAGCGCCGGCGAGAACGCTTCCTTCAGAAACACGTACACCCCGCCAGTCCGCGGAAAAGCCGACGCCAGCTCCGCTGTTACGATGGCGCCGAAGAAGGTCAGCGCGCCCGCAACGAGCCACACTGCAAACACGCCCGCCACCGACGGCACCCTGCCCGTGATCTCGGAGGGCTGTACGAATATGGAGGCGCCTATGATGGTGCCCACCACCAGCGCCGTCGCTCGAACCAGGCCGATCGAACGCCGCAGCTCGCCTTCGCCTTTGGCCTGCGGCACGGTCTCCCGCCTTTGGGCGAAAGGGTGAAACATACGCTCGCCTCCCCCACCACCGCTGCCTATCTTCACGCCATGTCACACGAATCCGGACCGCGCGTGGGCCGGCGTGATTTTGTGATCGCGAGCGGCGCGGCCCTGACATCCCTCTACATGCCTCGTCCGAACACGGCCGTGGGGAACGGGCCCCAGCACAGGACGGTGCCGGGGGCCGATATGCTTCTCGCCGGAGCACTCGTGTACGACGGCACGGGTGCGCCCCCTTTCGAGGGTGACGTCGCTGTAGCCGCCGACCGCATCCGCGCCGTCGGGAGATCCTTGACGGCGCCGGGGGCCCAGCGAATCGATCTCGGCGGTCTCGCGCTTGCTCCAGGTTTCATCGACATCCACTCGCACACCGACATCGAGCTGTTCGTTGATCCCCGTGCCGAAAGCAAGATCAGGCAGGGCGTCACCAGCGAGGTCACGGGGCAGGACGGTAGCTCGCTCGGCCCGTGGCGCTCCGACCGTGCCGCGAGAAACCGGGAGCGATACCGCGCGGAGTACGGAGTCGAACTAGAGTTCGACGATGTGAGCGGCTTCCTTCGCGCCCTGGGACGACACCATGCGAGCGTGAACCTCGCCACCATGGTTGGGCACGGCACGGTGCGGGCCTACGTGATCGGAGATGAAGAACGTCCGGCAACGGGAAACGAGCTCGATGCGATGCGCGCCCTCGTGACGGAAGCCATCCGCGCGGGCGCGTGCGGACTCTCGAGCGGGCTCGAGTACTTACCCGGAGCCTTCGCCACCCTGGGAGAACTCGTCGCTCTGGCGGAGGTCTTGCACCCAACCGGGTTGGCGTACACCAGCCACATACGCAACGAGGACGACGACCTGCTGGCGGCCGTGGAGGAAGCTCTGAACGTGGGCAGGATGGCGGGCGTGCCGGTTCAGATCTCCCACCTCAAGGCGCAGGGGCGGCGTAACTGGTGGAAGGCGGGGCCCGTCCTCGAGGCTCTCGAAGCGGCCCGCACCGACGGCATCGACGTCATGTACGATCGCTACCCGTATGTCGCCTACAGCACGGGTCTCTCGTCGCTGTTCCCCGTGTGGGCCAGGAGCGGAGGAGTCGAGCGGTTCCTGGAGCGGTTGGCGGATGCCGAGCTTGCGCCCCGCATCGAACGGGAGGTGGGCGAGAAGGTGGCGCTCTTGGGCGACTGGGACGCCGTGCAGGTCACGTCCACGGGCAGCCAGGATCTCGAGTGGGCGGCGGGCAAACGGCTCGGCGCCCTCGCGAGGGAACGGGGAATCGAGCCCTACGCTCTGCTGACCCAGATCACCCGTCGTGATCGTAACCGCTCGGGAATGGTGGGGTTCGGCATGAGCGAGGAGAACACGGCGCGCCTCCTGTCGCATCCGTTGGGGATGGTTTGCTCCGACGGCTCGGCCCTCTCCGTCGATGGACCTCTAGCGCGAGGAACACCGCACCCCAGGAACTTCGGCACGTTTCCGCGGGTCCTCGGCCACTACTGCCGGGACGGGGCGCTCATGCCGCTGGAAGCCGGCATCCACAAGATGACGGGCATGCCCGCCCGCCGCCTCCGGCTCCGCGACCGGGGAGAGATACGGGAGGGGATGTTCGCGGACCTCGTGGCATTCGATCCCGAGATCGTCGCCGACCGTGCGACGTTCGAGCGACCGCACCAGTACCCCGTCGGGATCCGGCACGTGTGGGTGAACGGTCAGTTCGTGATCGTGGATGGGGAGCACACAGGCGCCCTCCCCGGTCGCGTGCTGAGGCCCAGCATCGGCTGAGGGAGCAGGAAGGGCGCCGGCGGGGTGGCATCGGGCGCAGCGAACGCGTATGTTTGCCGGGCAAACGTCATCCGTGTCGCTATGAACATGATGCGCGTCACTAATAACCGAGGGAATTCCAGCCCGCAGGGCGGGATGGCGCGCGCGTAGCTATCGGAGAACAAACGAATACACGGCGCCGCCCGCTTGGAGGACCCAGCGGGCGGCTTCGCTTTCTTGGGGTGTAGCTCAATTGGCAGAGTGCCCGGCTGTTAACCGGGAAGTTGCAGGTTCGAATCCTGCCGCCCCAGTCGATTACGCGAGCAGGTCGGTGAGAACGGTTCTCACCCGCTTGGGATCGGCCTTTCCCCCCGAAACCTTCATGACCTGCCCCATGAAGAAGCCGAGCAGCTTCGTCTCACCCTTGCGATAACGCTCGACCTCGGCCGGGTTCGCGGCCAGCGCCGCATTCGCCCACTCGACCAGCTCGTCGAGACCACTCACTTGTACGAGCCCTAGCCGACCGGCTGCTTCGAGAGGATCCCCGTCGCGCTCGGCGAGGGCCGCGAAGACTCGCTTTGCGGCCTGATTGCTCAGCGTGCCGTCTTCTACCAGCGCGATCACCTGCGCGAGTCGTTCCGGCGCCACGCGGAACCCGCCGTCGCTCTGCTTGGCGTCGGCCAGCACGGGTCCCATCACCCAGTTGGCCACGGTCTTGGGATCGGCACCCGCCGCCACGGCCGCCTCATAGTAGTCCGCGAGCGTCCGGGTCGCCGTGAGCACTCCAGTGTCATAGTGGGGAAGCTCGTATTGCTCGGTGAACCGCGCCCTCCTCTCCGCGGGCAGCTCGGGCAGTCCCTCGGCCTCGCGCTCGACATGAATGCCGTAGCTCGCGAGCGACAGCGGTGGCAGATCGGGTTCCGGAAAGTACCGGTAGTCCTGGCTCTCCTCCTTCGCTCGCATCGGGCGGAGCTCCCCCGTGGCGGCGCTGTAGGTCGTAAGGTCGATCGGGCCCCCGCTCTCGAGCA
>JBHIEQ010000193.1:0-5904 GCA_046760725.1 Gemmatimonadales bacterium | reverse complement strand
GAGATCGAGTACGTAGATCTGTTCGACGATCTCATCAGTGAGCTGCCGGATCTGCAGTATCTGGTGACTGTGGGCGATGAGGACTTCTGGTACGACGACAGGGTGTTCCGCTTCGCGGAGTTGGTCGCGCCGACGGGCCGCGAGGTCACCGAGTCGGAGTTTGTCCCGGACGATCACGTGCTTGCCCTCCTCTACACCTCCGGAACCATGGGCAAACCCAAGGGTGTGGCTCTGACCCACCGCAATCTCGTCTTCACGGCGCTCGAGACTGCCCGGGCGCTGGATCAGTCGAGCGACGATAGGGTTCTGGCCTGCGTTCCGCTCTTCACGGTGTTCGGGGTTCACGTGGTGGTCACCACACTGGTGACCGGCGGCACACTGGTGCTCCAGGGCCGGTTCGATCCGCCTGAGGCTCTGGACCTCATCGAGCGTGAGCGCATCACGGTGGTCCATGGTGTGCCCACCATGTTCCAGCTCCTGATGAGAGAGGCGTCGTTCGGGAGCCGGAACCTCTCCACTGTCCGTACCGGTATCGTGGCCGGGAGTCCGGTCTCCCGTGATCTGGTGCGGCGGATCAGGCAGTGGAACGACGTGCAGATCGCCTATGGGCTGACGGAGACGGGTCCGACCGTGACGATGACCCGTTTCAGCGACGCCCCCGAGCAGCGTGAAGAAACTGTCGGTCGGCCGATTGAAGGGGTCGAGGTGCGTGTGATGGATGTGAAGACCGGCAAGCTGCACGGGCCCGAGGCCGTGGGCGAATTGGTGGTCAAAGGTCCGAACGTCATGACGGGATACCACCGCATGCCGTCGGAAACCCGGAGTTCGTTCACCCCCGAGGGGTATTTCCGCACGGGGGACGTGGCTTACGTGGATTCGGAGAGCTACGTGACGATTCTGGGCCGCCAGAAAGAGATGATCATTCGCGGCGGCTACAACATCTTTCCGCGCGAGCTGGAGGACGTTCTGCGAACGCATCCTGCAGTGGACGACGCGTGCGTGATCGGCGTCCCCAACGAGATCCTTGGGGAGCTGGTCTGCGCGTGCGTGCGACCCGTCGAAGGTGCGATTGTCACCGGAGACGAGCTGAAGGACTATTGCCGCGAGCAACTCTCCGACCATAAGGTCCCGGACCTCGTCCGCTTCTTCGACGCCTTCCCGCTGACCGGGAGTGGGACGGTGAAACGACGGGAGTTGGCGGAGGTGGTGGGACTGGAACTGAGTGCTACGTGAGGGAAAACACACCCGGGCTACCGCATTACCCGGCGGCCCACATTCGGTCGACCGGTAGGGCGCCGAATGCCGCACTATTGATCGACTTCGACAACGTGACAATGGGAATTCGCTCGGACCTGCAGAATCAGCTCCGAGCGCTGCTCAACTCGGAGATCATCAAGGGAAAGGTTGCGGTACAGCGAGCGTACGCCGATTGGCGTCGCTACCCGCAGTATATCGTCCCGCTGTCCGAGGCCTCGATCGATCTGATCTTCGCGCCGGCTTTCGGCTCGAACAAGAAGAACGCAACGGACATCAGACTAGCCATCGACGCACTCGAGTTGGTTTTTACGCGTCCCGAGATCGGCACTTTCATTCTCCTCTCAGGAGACTCGGACTTCTCCAGCCTAGTGCTGAAGCTGAAGGAGTACGGCAAGTATGTGATCGGCGTCGGTCTGAGGGAGTCGGCGAGCGATCTGCTCGTTCAGAACTGCGACGAGTACTACGGCTACAATGAGCTCACCGGGCTCACCCGCGAGGGCGAGATGGAACACGCGCGGCGCGACCCCTGGGAGCTGGTCGTCGAAGCGGTCACGCAGATGAAGAAGGAAGGTGACGTGATGCGCTCCGACCGACTCAAGCAGGTGATGCAGTCTATCGATCCCAACTTCGACGAGAAGGACGCCGGCTTCTCGCGCTTCAGCAAGTTCCTCGTCGAGGCGAGCCAGCGCGGCCTCGTCCAGGTGGCGAAGCTCGAGAATGGACAGTTCGCCGTAGATATCGGGCGGGATGCGAACGTCCCGCCGGAGGAGGAGGTCGCGTTGAGAAGGGGAGCGGCTGAGAAGGAGAAGCCGGCCAGAGGCGCCCGCCGACGCACATCGAGACGTGCAGCGGGTACGGCCGCGACACTCACCCTCGCAGAGTCCTTCGAGCTCCTGCGGCAAGCCCTGCTGATGTTGGAGGCGGTCGGCGAGGGCTCGACCGACGCCGACCAGGTGCGCGCTCAAATGGTCGAGCTGTACGGTGAGGACGGCGATCCCGTGTTCGAGCGAGCGCGCTTCCTGAGGATGTTGAGGCAAGCCCACGACGCGGATCTGATCGAACTGGTCAAGGGCGAAGAGGGCGTTTACCGCCTCAAGCTCCAACCGCAGGCCCTGGTCGATGAGGCTGCCGCCACGGCCGAATCCAGGGACGAGACCCCGGCAGAGGAATCCCACCGCACACGTGCTCCGACGCGCCGCGCGACCACCGCGCGTAAGTCGGAGCGTTCCCGCATGCGCTCCTCGCGATCCCGGAGCAAGAAGGCGGCGAGCCCGAAGGGCGAACCCGGCGGTGGGGCTGCGAAGGCCGGGCCGGCCGCCGAAACGCCGGCCGAAAAGTCGCCCCCGAGCCCCGAGGGAGATCGGCCGCTCGAGGAGCCGCCCGCCAAGCCGTCCGCTGCGAAGCGCAATCCGCGCTTCCGCGCCGGGTCGAGGGGGGGCAGAGTGAAGCCGCCACGAGCCGAGCGCGGCGAAGAAGCCCAACCCGAGGCACCGGTTGCGACGGCCTCGCGTCGTGCTACCGGCGGCATTGGCTCGGTAGGACCGCGCCGCGGCAGCCGCGGTCAGGGAAGGAAGGCCAACGAGCCGAATTCCCGGCCGGCGGTGGCGCCCCTGCCATCCGGAGACGTGGGCGAGGGGGAGGCTCAGGCCGCTGTCGGCGGGGGGCTGTTGCAGCGCGTCTCCCAGGCCTTCCAGCGTGTGGTGCGTGGGTCAGGCGGGGAGGGCGCAGACAGAGGGATGGGATGACGCGGGCGGCCCGTCCCGTTTCCCGGCGGTTTTACGCGCGCGACACGATCGGTGTCGCGCGCTCGCTTTTGGGGTGCGTCTTGACGTCGAGCATCGGCGGCAGCGTCACTGCGGGACGCATAGTAGAGGTCGAGGCCTACGTGGGCCCCCAGGACCCCGCTGCGCACGGATTCGGCAATAGGATGAGCCGGCGCAACCGTGATCTGTTCGGGCCGCCCGGGACTGCGTACGTGTATTTCATCTACGGAATGCACTGGTGCTTCAACGCAGTAACCGAGCGCGACGGCTATCCGGCCGCGGTCTTGATTCGGGCGCTGGAGCCCCTCACCGGAGTCGATTCGATGTGCCGGAGGCGGGGTACCGACGACGCGCGGGTTCTCTGTGCGGGGCCTGCCCGGTTGTGTCAGGCGCTCGGGATCACCGGTGAAGTGAGCGGGACATCGCTGGTGAGCGGCCCGGTGAGGGTGCTCAGGCCGCGGTCTCCAGAGCGATCCTCGGTGGCCACGAGTACAAGGATAGGAGTCGCCCGGGCGGCCGATTGGCCCCTCAGGTTCTACCTCGCCGATTCGCCCTGGCTCTCGAGACGCTACTGACCCGTCGTGATCATCTCGGTGGCATGCGTGAGGGCGATCCTGATGCCACCGCTCAGGAGGTGCTGGTCGGTCGCCAAGAGGAATTCGGAGCCGGACGGTTGGTACTGGTAGGTCCCGTACAGAGCGAGCCTGCCGAAGCGCAGTTGAAACCCTCCGCTCATCACTGCGAACGCCTTGGTTGACCAGGTGCCGATCTGTTCCTCGGCGATCTTTTGCTCCTGCGCGGTCGCGAACGCCGCAGTCGGTATCACGTCGCTCAGGTGTTGAATGGCGAAGCCGAAGCCCGCATAGACCTGCAGAGGCCGGCTGCTGGGAATCGCGTATAGGCTGGTCTGGATGCGGCGCCCCCTGCTGAAGCTCACGGGAGTCTGGCCCGTGGCGCTCGCAGTGTTGGGAACCGCCGAGTTTGTCCCGGCGGGGAAGATCAGCTGATCGTACGCAAAGTAGAGCGCGGCTCGCCGCTTCGTGATCAGCCAGTGACCGCCCACACCCACTGCCGTTTGGCGTGCGCTGGTCGCTCCCGTCTGGTCGAAGGTCTGATACAGGAAAGCCCCACCCTGGGCCCCCCAGTACCACTTGTCCTGCCAGGCGTCACGCTGCCCGAGCGCGGGGCTCGCCACGGTGAGAAGGGCGCACACGGCGGCGAGCGCGGGGGACAGAGTTCGCATGATCCGAGCCTCCAAAGCCGGTTGGCCCACCGAAGATAGGGCTTGGGGGCAAAAAAAGCGAGCCTCAGGGGCGAACTTCGTCAGAGCTAGCCCCTTGCGGTATGGGGGGTTATGAGATCCAGGTGCGAAACTACTTGAAGCCCGGGGTCAGGGTGGTGGTCTCGGCTCTTTTGCCTCCACCTGTTGCGGGTCTCAGATCAGGCCCAGTTTCGCACCCACTTTCTTGAATGCCTCCAGTGCTTGGTTGAGGTCGTCTCGCGAGTGCGCGGCTGAGATCTGGCATCGTACGCGGGCTGTTCGCTTGGGCACCACCGGGAAGCCGAACCCGGTGACGAAGACCCCCTCATCCAGCAGCATGTCGCTCATCTGGATTGCTTTTGCCGTCTCGCCCAGGATGACCGGGATTATGGGTGTGTCTCCCGGGACTGGTTTGAATCCCAGCTCGAGCAGTCTCTCGCGGAAGTATCGAGCGTTCTCATGCAGGCGACTGACGAGCTCCGGGTGCTCCTTGATGTAGCGCACGGCGGCGAGCGCGCTCCCCGCGACCGTGCATGGCAGTGCGTTGGAGAACAGTTGGGGGCGCGAGCGTTGCACCAAGTAATCGCATACCTCCTCGGACGACGCGGTGAATCCTCCCGCGGCGCCACCCAGAGCCTTCCCGAGCGTAGAGGTTACGATGTCGGGTTCGCCCAGGATCCCGTGATGCTCGGCGGTGCCGCGCCCCGTTTCTCCCAACACGCCCGTGGCGTGGGAGTCGTCCACCGCGACTATGGCCCCATACTTTCTCGCGAGCTCCACGATGTCGGGCAGCCTGGCTATGTCGCCTTCCATCGAGAAGACGCCGTCGGTTATCACCAGCTTAGTACGGGCTCCGCTCACCGCCTCCAGCTTGGCTCGCAGGTCGCTCATGTCGGAGTGCTTGTAAACGACCGACTGCGTTTTGCCGATCGACTTGCTCAGCCGGATGGCGTCGATGATCGATGCGTGGTTGAGTTCGTCGGAGATCACGGCGTCGTCGGGTCCCAGGAGCGTGGCACAGAGTCCTTCGTTGGCGTTCCAGCACGAGACATACGTCAGGGCCGCTTCGGTGCCGACGAACACAGCGAGTTCGGCTTCCAGCTCGCGGTGAATCGTGAAGGTGCCGCAGATGAAGCGCACGCTCGCCGTTCCCGCTCCGTACTTGTCGAGGGCCGCCTTGCCGGCCTGGATGACTTCCGGCACGGCTGAGAGACCGAGGTAGTTGTTGCTCGACAGGATCATGACCTCACCGCGCCCCTCCATCTGAACCCGGGCGTCTTGTGGTGAATCCAGGTAGTTCAGGCGCTTGTAGACGCCGTCCTTCTTGAATTGCTCCAGCTCGCTCCGGAGCCGTTGCTCGACGGCCGGTATCATTTCGATCCTCCGATTTCCAGTATGACCTTTCCCGCCTCGCCCGATCTAATGGCCTCGAGGGCGTTGTCGATTTCCGCAAGCGGGTACTGATGGGTCACGACCGGTGTCGGGTCCAGCAGACCCGAGGCCAGGAAGCTGCGCATCTGGTGCCACGTTTCGTACATCCTGCGGCCGATAACGCCGTAGATCGTCAGTCCCTTGAAGATGACGTGATGCGAGAGATCGATGGGGACCGCGCCCTGGGGCAAT
>JBHIEQ010000192.1:0-5919 GCA_046760725.1 Gemmatimonadales bacterium | reverse complement strand
CGGAATAGGAATTTCAATCGGCCCTCCCAGAGTACGGCTGGCTGAATGAACCGTCCAGGGACCCTGCGGGTCGGGTCGAGCCGCTGCCGGGGGCGGGCTCTGGGGGCCGCGCGGCGGCCGCCCGCGCGTGCGGGTGGGGGATCCGGCCCGAGCGGGGCTCGGAACCAACCGGCGTGCAGCCCGCAACCCCCCGACCCCAGGGTCCAGAGACGGGGGCCAACGCGGCTTACGCCGAGGAGGCGGTGCGGGCAGCCGTCCGGCGCCGCGGGGGCGCGCGCGCGGGGCGGGCGGGGGGCGCCTGGCGGCGCAGGTGGGTGAGAAGCCGGTCGATCACGGAGGGCTCGGTGATCAACGCGACGACGCGCATCGCGTGGCTGCACCGAGGACAGCGCAGCGGGTTGACCTCGAAGATCCGGCGTAGCAGCTCCGCCCAGCGGCGGCGCACCTCGGGGAGCGCCGGTGGCATCGCCTCGGCCTCCACCACCCACGGCTGCTCGTGGGAGCCGGCCTTGCGCCGCATGCCGCGGGTGCGGTTGGCATACCACCCGTAGTAGCGCTGGAGCACCTGGCCCTTGTTGGGAATGTGGCTCACCACCCGCGCCAGGAACTCCAGCGCGTCCACGGTCTCCGCCCCTGCCGTGGGGCCGCTCGCCTTGTCAGACTGATAGGTGGCCGTGGCGGTGTCCGCCCGGTAGGCCAGCCGGCCGAGCGCCACCGGATGCCGGGCGCAGTAGCGGGCCAGCCGGGTGGCGAATGCCCGATCCTCTGCCGGCACCCACACGCCGTCGTGCACATGAAACCCGGAGTGCGGCCAGGCGAGCATGCTGGCCGCGGTCTCTGACTCCAGCAGCCCGCGGCGCACGAACAACCGGAGCACCGCGCGACGGAACGCTTCGGTCAGGGTGGCGACGTCGTGCAGCGGCAGGGGCACGAAGGTACCGTCCGGCCGGAACCCGCCGTCGGTCACCAACAGATGGAGATGGGGGTGCCAGTTGGCGAGCGAGCCGTGGGTCTGGATCGAGGCCCCCAGCGGGGCGCGAACCGCTCGTCGTAGACCGTGGCGAAGGTCTGGAAGTGCTCGTCGAGCAGGCGATAGAGCGGCGAGGCCCGGGGCTGGCGCGGGCGGTACACGCCGACGGGCTGTGCGTCGGCGAGAGTCTCGCCGAGGGCCGCTGCGGCCACCGCAGGGCTCATCGCAACACTGCGGCTGGTCTGAGGCGCCGGAGCGCAGTTGCGCTCTGGTTTCCCGCCGAGTCCCGTCCAGCTATTCGACCCGACACGCCGCACAGCACCGCGTGTTGCCCCCGAACCGGCGAACACTAGCTTCTTGTCAACAGCCCCATGACCGCGCCAGGACACTTCTGCCCCGCTTGTGGCGGAACCGTCGACGACGAGGATCGCTTCTGCCCGCGGTGCGGAGCGGCACAGCCGGGAACGCCACCGGATACGGGTAGCGCGAGCGCGCCTCCGGTGGACACGGAGGAGTTCGAGCGCGAGCTCGAGAAGGCGCTGAGCCCCAACTACCTGCTCGTGCGCCGTCTGGGTACCGGCGGGATGGGCAGCGTATACATTGCGCGCGAGCCGGCTCTCAAGCGCCTGGTGGCCGTCAAGTTGCTCGCGCCGGAACTGGCCGGGATTCCCGGATTCCGCGCGCGGTTCCAGCGTGAAGCGCAGGCCGTAGCGCAACTGTCCCATCCCAACATCGTCGCCGTCCACGCCGTGGGCGAACTCGAGGACGGCACGCCGTACTTCGTGATGCAGTACGTGAGTGGCCGCAGCATGCGATCACGCATCGAGCACGACGGTCCGCTGGACGTGGATCAGGCGCGTCGGGTGATCGGCGAGGTCGCGTCGGCGCTGGCGGCGGCACACAAGCAGGGGATCATCCACCGCGACATCAAGCCGGCCAACATCCTGTTCGACGACGACAGCGGCAGGGCTCTGGTGTCGGACTTCGGCATCGCGGCGGTGCGGCCCTCTGCCGAAGGCGAGCAGGACACTCGGCTCACCGCGACGGGAATGGCGGTCGGAACGCCGCAGTACATGAGCCCCGAGCAGCTGCTTGCGGACGAGGTCACCGACCGGACCGACGTCTACGCGCTGGGGCTGTTGGGCTACGAGCTTCTGACCGGTAGCGGACCGTTTCAGGCAACCTCGCCTCAGGAGCTGGTGGCGGCACACCTGCGCGACGTGCCACCGCCCTTGTCTGACCGTCGCGAGGATGTCGATCCCGAACTGGCAGGAGTCATCACGGCGTGTCTGGAGAAGGACGCCGCGCGGAGGCCGACGGCCGCCGAGGTGGCGAAGCGCCTGCTGCCCGGCGAGGGAACGCTGCTGGAGTGGCCGCCGCCGGGCCTCGAGACACTGCACGGCCGGTTGCCTAGGGTGACGGCGCGGCTCTGGGTGGGGGGACTCTCGATTGGGCTGTGCGCCCTGGCGATGATCGCGGCAGGCCCGGGGATCGCCGCCCCGACGGAGTCGCTCACCACCTCGGCGATCTGGCTCCTCGGTCTCGTGGGCACCGGGGTGTTGGCGTGGGCGCTCAAGGCCCTCATCGCGCTGGGCAACGACATGGGCCGTGCCCTGGGGTTCGGGTTCGGCTGGCTCACCGTCGCCGAGACGCTGGCCGATCGACGAGGCGACGCGGGGCGACTCATCTCCGGAATGCGGGAGTACTCCATCCTGGACGACAGAGGGCGGAGCGCGTTGCGCAAGAACCGGGTGGTGCGGGAGGTCGTGTCGCTCGTGGGCGGAGTGCTTCCCGTGCCGTCCCTCCTGCTCCTCGGCTGGGTCGCTTCGACCGGACGCGTCTCGCCCGCGGTCGCGCCCTGGGTGCTGCTGGGTCCGCCGCTGCTCGCGCTGTTCGTCTCGGCCTGGCTGGAGTACGTCGAGTTGCGTGCCGTGGGTAGGGCTCGAAAACGATTGAGCGCGGGCCGGGCTCCCACGGAGGGCGTCCAACACCTGGTGGAGCCGTGGTACGAGACCTTCGAGGCGGCGCGCCGTGTTCAGCCGCTGGGGCGCGGCGCGACCGGCAGGCCCCTCGTGGCGCGCGCGGTGGGTGGTGGCATCGCGGTACTCGTCGTATGCGCCGCACTGATCAGCCTGCCGGTCGCCGTTCCGGGCGTGATCGCGTCCCTCAACATGAGGAACATCGCGGTACCCGATTTCTCGAGGGTGGAGGACAGGATCCTGCTGGCAGAGGCGGTGCGGCACTGGGGCGTGCCGCCGGACAGCAGCATCACCTCGCTCGAGGCCGGGCGTGCCCTCTACACGCTGTTGCAGGAGCCTCCCGGTTCGCGGTTCCCGATGCACCCGGTGCCGCGGCAGATAGACGCGCAATGGAGCGTGCTGCGTGACACCAACGCCTTCGGCGCCCGGTTGAGCGTGATCGCCGACTCGCTGTGGTATCGCGGCGTGGGCGGGTTCACACAGGAGGAGACCGCTTACCTCGAGCGCGTCGCATCGCACCCCGGGCTCAGGGAACTTCGCACGGTCGCCCGCGCGGCCGAGGTGGACTTTCTGGGTGGGGCGTTCGTGCTGCCGTTCCCGGACTCGTTGTCGATCTGGGATTTCCCGATCCCCCGCTTAGCATCGGCGCGGGAGGCGGCTTACGGGAACGTGGCCAGTGCACTGTTGTCGTTCTCTCGCGGCCGGCTCGACGAGGCGGAGACGAGGCTCAGGGAGACGATATCCTACGGCCTCAAGGTCCTCGACGGCCACTCGCTCATCGAAGGCCTCGTCGGTGCCGTGATCGTAGGGATCGGACGGCATAACCTCGAGCATTTCTATCGCGCGAGCGGCCGCGACGCCGATGCGCGCGCACTACGCGGCGCGTACGAGGCGGCCCTCGCCGCGAACGAGACGAGGGAGGCTGCCCGGGCGCCCCTCAGAAGCAGGCGCCCGGCGACGGCGTCGGAGGTGCGCCAGGCAATCAACCGCATCGTGGCGGACAGCACCCGGCCCCGGGTCTCGCGCTGGGAGATGTCGTCCTGGATCGCGATGCAGAGCTGTGAGAACATCAGAGACCTGCTGTTCGGACCCAACGCACAGGCTCGCGCGGTGGTGGAGCGCGTGAGAACGGAGCTTCCGCGCACGCCGTCGGAGGAGGCGTTCCTCGAGTTCGCCCTGCGCCCGCCCAAGCTCGAGCCCAGCGGATCGCTCAAGACCGCGTTCTACCGGCTGGCCCAGTTGAGCGGGGCAGTGCTCGGCAACGAGCGCGTGCCTCAGTGCACCGGAGTGTGGCTGTCGGTGATGTGAGGGTGGCGCGGGGGCCTATATGATCGCCAGGCCGAGACCGGCGACGGATTGATTCGTCACAGTACCGTCCGGCCGGAACCCGCCGTCGGTCACCAACAGATGGAGATGGGGGTGCCAGTTGGCGAGCGAGCCGTGGGTCTGGATCGAGGCCACGATCCCGATCGAGAGCTTCCGCTCGCCGGTGGTGGCCTGGATGAAGGCCGTGATAGTGCGGGCCGCGACCCGGGAGAGGTCTCCGAGCAGGCCGCGGTCATACAGGAAGTATGGCCGCAGCCGCTTGGGGACGGCGAGCACCACCTGACGGTGCGGCACGGGGGCAAGCAGCGTCTCCTCCAGCCAGAGGCTCCACAGCGCCAGGCGCTTGGCGTGGCAGCTGGGACAGAAGTAGCGGCACTTGCAGGAGAAGGCGAGCAGGTACTCGTGCCGGCAGCCGCTACAGCGCACCCGGGCGAACCCGTGCTCCAGGATGCCACATGCCAGGAACTTCTCGACCACCTCGGCGACGACGCGCCGCCAGGGCCCCCAGCGGGGCGCGAACCGCTCGTCGTAGACCGTGGCGAAGGTCTGGAAGTGCTCGTCGAGCAGGCGATAGAGCGGCGAGGCCCGGGGCTGGCGCGGGCGGTACACGCCGACGGGCTGTGCGTCGGCGAGAGTCTCGCCGAGGGCCGCTGCGGCCACCACTCCCATGGGTCGCTCGCTCCGTGGTGAAGGCGGGCGACATCATGGGGGACGACCGGTTCAGATCTGGTACCAGAATGGCGCGCGGCCGGGGCGAATCATAACGTCACGAGTCGCGACGTCACCGGGCTGGCCGCCACTGCATCCGCCGTGGCGAGCCAGAACGCGTCTCCGACGTGCAACCCGCGCAGGCAGGCGTGCCCTGGCGCACCAATAGCCATCGTGATGGCACTGCGGGGCTTGGCTGCGGCCTAAGGCCAGAGACGTTAGGGCGCTTGCAGGACAGGGCGCCCCCAGTTTCGGCCGCCGTTGACACGCCTACCACTCTTACGTTGTTGGGGAGATCGGATGGTTTTGAGCGAGGAGCTAACTAGCATAGAATTCGCTGGCGGTACACTAGTCGGAGACACCAGCAGGCTGTGGTGCCCGGTGCCGCCGGACCCAATCGGGAGGAGACGGCACGATGGCGACGTTCGCAGAGCGGATGGTTGGCGCGGCGAGACTTGAGGTCCGCGTCTACGAGGAGGTGGAGGCTGATCCCACGGCAATGGGCCAGGCGATGGGTGTCGTAGTGCTGTCCAGCATCGCCGCGGGTCTTGGCAGCGGAGTGGGGGTAGGCATGGGGACTCTGCTAATTGGCGCCATTGGCGCCTTGGTCGGCTGGTTCATCTGGGCCTTCCTCACGTACTTCATTGGCACGAAGCTGCTCCCGCAGTCGCAGACTGAGGCCGATCTCGGGCAGCTCTTGCGGACCATCGGTTTCTCAAGCTCGCCCGGCCTCCTGCGGGTCTTCGGCGTGGTCCCGACGCTCGGCGGCCTTGTCGTGCTCGTGGCAGAGATCTGGATGCTCGCCGCGATGGTCGTCGCCGTACGACAGGCGCTTGACTACACGAGCACGTGGCGAGCCATCGGGGTGTGCGTCGTCGGTTGGATCGTTCTGGTGGTTATCAGCGCTGTCATATTCGGGCTTGGGTAGCCTACAGC
>JBHIEQ010000191.1:0-5933 GCA_046760725.1 Gemmatimonadales bacterium | reverse complement strand
ACCTCGAGCGGCGCGGGGTCGCACCCAACATTGCGTCTTTCGTCGGTGCGACGACTGTGCGGATTCACGAGATCGGTTACGAGGATAGGCCGCCCACGCCTGACGAGTTGGGGCGCATGCGGGATCTCGTGCGGCAGGGGATGGAGGAAGGCGCGTTGGGACTGGGGTCGTCGCTCATCTACGCGCCGGCCTTCTATGCGGGCACGGAGGAGCTGATAGAGCTCGCCAGGATCGCCTCAGAATACGGCGGCATGTACATCTCGCACATGCGGAGCGAGGGCAACCGGCTCGTGGAGGCGCTGAACGAGCTGATCACCATCGCCCGCGAGGCGGAGATCCCTGCCGAGGTGTATCACTTGAAGGCGGCGGGCCGCAGCAACTGGGGGAAGTTGGATCAGGTGATCGACATCATCGAGTCCGCCCGCGGCGAAGGGCTGAGAATCACGGCCGACATGTATACGTACACCGCAGGTGCCACAGGTCTGGATGCCGCAATGCCGCCCTGGGTGCAGGAAGGCGGGCACGACGCGTGGGTAGAGCGGCTGAAGGATCCGGAGATCCGGCGGCGCGTGGAGGGGGAGATGCGCACTCCCACCGACGAGTGGGAAAACCTCTACTTGGCGGCCGGTGCCGAGAACGTACTGCTGGTCGGATTCAAGAACGACAGCCTGAAGCCGCTCACGGGCAAGACGCTCGCCGAGGTGGCGGCCATGCGCGGCAAGTCGCCCGAGGAAACCGCGATGGATTTGGTGATCCAGGACGACAGTCGCGTGGGCACGGTGTATTTCCTGATGTCGGAAGAGAACGTGGCGCGACAGATCGCGCTCCCGTGGGTGAGCTTTTGCTCTGACGCTGGCTCCCTCGCGCCCGAGGGAGTGTTCTTGAAATCCAATCCGCATCCACGTGCCTACGGCAACTTCGCGCGTCTCCTTGGCAAGTACGTGCGAGAGGAAGGGGTGATTCCGCTGGAGGAGGCGGTGCGCAGGCTCACCTCGCTTCCCGCGACTAACCTCTCGCTAAAGCGCAGGGGCTCGCTCAGGCCCGGCTACTTCGCGGACGTGGTCGTGTTCGATCCCGCGACTATCACCGATCACGCGACATTCGACGAGCCGCACCAGTACGCGACGGGGATGGAACACGTGTTCGTGAACGGCGTTCAGGTGCTGCGCGACGGCGAGCATACGGGGGAGACACCGGGGAGGGTGGTCCGGGGCCCCGGATGGATCGGGTGGTGAGGGTGATAGAGGGCGGTGAGGAGCGATGAAAGGCGACGAAACGTGGCGGAGCGTACCGTTCGCGCGGCGGTGGAGCGGGCGGCGAGTGCCGCGCCGGGCCTGCCGCTTGTCGCGGGCGGGAAGTCGTTCGGCGGACGAATGACCTCGCGGGCGCAGGTGAGGGAGCCGCTGCCGGAGGTCGAAGGGCTCGTGTTCCTCGGGTTTCCCCTCCATGCACCGGGAAAGCCGAGCGAGAGGCGCGCGGCGCACCTCGCCGAGGTCGCTATCCCGATGTTGTTCCTTCAAGGGACGCGCGATTCCCTAGCGGATCTCGGTCTCATGAAGCGTGTGGTTCACAGGCTCGGCCAGCGCGCCACGCTCAGCGTCGTGGACGGTGGCGACCATTCGTTCAAGATGTCGAAGAAGCTCGGCGGCCAAGACCGGGATATCCTGCAGGAGCTGACGCAGACGATCGTGGACTGGGCGACAGGGGTTGTCTGAGCCTCGCCGCCGGATGACGGCGACGCGCATCGTTCGCTCCTACTACGCCGTCGCCGGGCTCTACACCCTGGCGGCGGCCCTCATCTGGGGCGTCAACACGCTCTTCCTCCTCGACGCCGGGCTGGACATCCTCGAGGTATTCATTGCGAACGGCGCTTTCACCGCCGGCATGGTGATCTTCGAGATCCCGACGGGCGTGCTGGCCGACACGAGAGGCAGGCGGGCGTCGTTTCTCTGGAGTGTGGCGATACTGGTGGCGACGACCCTCGGTTACCTGGCCGTCGCCCGCTTCGGAGGTGGATTGCTGGGTTTCTCGATCGTGTCGGTCTTCATGGGGCTCGGCTTCACGTTTTACTCGGGGGCGGTGGAAGCCTGGTTGGTTGACGGGGGGCGGTGGCGGTGCGGAGCCCTCTCGTGTCCTCAGATCCGCCGAACGGCCAGGAGCAGGTGGTCGTTGCGGATTACGATCTGTGAGGGATCGTCGTAAGCCTCGGTGATACGCTCCAGGAAGGTGTCGATCGCTATCTCTAGCTCGACGGGCGTGTAGTACTGGAACGTGGAGTAACAGCGCGCCCGCGCCTGCTCCTCCAGGCGGGATCGGCTTGTTGGCATCCACCACGGAATCGTCTCGAACACGGGTTCCAGAAACTCACCGCAGGCGTTCACGGCGGAGCGCAGCTGGGATAGTGAGAAGAGTCGAGTCTCACGCTCGGCGAAGCTGGGGAACAACCGGCCCCACACGGTCCGCCGGTTCTGTTCCGGCGTGCGCGTGTACGCGATGAGGAACCCGCCGCTCCTGAGCACCCGGGCGGCTGCCTGAAGGAAGGAGTTGATCGCGAAGTGATGTATAGCGTTGAAGGTGAGGACGGCATCGAAGCTACCGGCGCCGAAAGGGAGGTCCTCGGCCGTGCCCACAACTCGGTGCAGGGAGCGTGTCTTTGCCCTCCGTGTGCTCGCACCCACCACCATGTGATGGCTCGCGTCGAGAGCCGCCGCGTGAAGCGGCGCGAAGGAGTGCTCCCGGAGCTGCTCTACGACAGCCTCGGTGTAGCGGCCCGTGCCCGCTCCAACGTCCAGAATCGCGGGTGCGGACCGGGCGTCCAACCACCGCCTGAGGTACTGGACGATGCGAGCGACCGCACGACGGTCGAACTCCCGCACCGCACGGTACCTTGGCGCGATGGCCGCGAAATGATCGCTGATCCTTCTTCGTGAAGCCGGAACAGTGGGCCGCATCGAAAACTCCCTGCCCGCTCTCCACTATGAACTTTGTATGAAAGGTCGCTATTCAGGCAAGAGCTCTATGAAGCTCAGCGCCTGCTCCGGAGCGGTACCCTTCTCCTCATGCTTGAAGAAGACGAACGCATCTCGCCACGGCTGCCGTCCCACGCTCTGGGCCCACGTGGTGAGCGAGGCGTCGTCGTACGCGGCGCGCCGCAGGCGCAGATAGCCCCAGTCGGCGGTCGCAACGATCTGGCCGGGCTTTTCGTCGGTGTCGGCGACGCACAGTGCGGCATTGCAGCTGTGAAGGGCGTCGTACACGTCGTCCTCGAACCAGGATTCGTCACGGAACTCGACCGCGGCACGGCGGCCCTCAGGTAGGAGCGAGAGAAAGACCTCCAGGCGTGACAGATCCTTCTTCATGTTGGGCGGGAGCTGAAAGAGGAGCGGGCCCAGGCGACTCCCCAGGACCGTGGCCGCGTTGATCAGATACGATAGCGGCCCATCCACGTCCTTCAGCCGCTGAAGGTGGGTGATCCGGCGCGAGGCCTTGAGGACGAAGCGGAAGGTATCCGGCACCTGCGACGCCCAGGTCTCGAGCACGCTCTCGCGCGGCATGCGGTAGAAAGTGTTGTTGATCTCGACTGTGGGGAACCGCGTCCCGTAGTAGCCGAGCATCTGATCCGGCTTGGTGGACACCGGGTAGAAGACGCCCTTCCACTCCTTGTACGCGTAGCCGCTGGTGCCGACGAGAACGTTCATGCTGTGCCTCCTGTGGCCGGTGAAGTTAGGGGGGTGATCCGGTTGACGTCGAGGGTGAGGGAGGTACGTTGGCGCTGTGCGCGCCGCTGGGGGGACGCGGCTACAGCCATGCCAGAGCGCCAACGAGGTGATCATGCGGCGGTTTCCATTTCTCTTCTTGTCTATCGGGTTTCTCGCCTGTGGCGGGCCGAGCCTGGACGATCTCGCGCGGTCGTCGCTCTCACAGCTCGACGGCGAGATCATGCTGCCCGGATTGCTGAACGAGGTCGAGGTCCTGCGTGACCCCTGGGGTATCGCGCACATCTATGCCAACACGGTTGAAGACCTCTTTTTCGCCCAGGGGTTCGTCGCGGCGCAGGATCGTCTTTGGCAGTTGGAGATCTGGCGCCGCGTCGGCGAAGGGAGACTCGCCGAGATCGTAGGCCCGGAGGTGATAGAACGAGACCGGCTGGCTCGGCTGCTCGAGTACCGGGGTGACATGGCCGCTGAGTGGACGAGCTACCATCCGGATGCGGAGCGGATCGTGGCGGCGTTCGTCAGGGGCGTGAACGCGTTCATCGCTCACAGAGCCGACAACCTGCCCGTGGAGTTCAAGCTCACCGGTGTCACTCCTGACCCCTGGACACCGGACGTGCCCATCATGCGGATGGCGGGTCTCCCCATGACGCGGAACGCGATCGACGAGATCGAGCTTGCGCGGCTCGTGGCGCAGGTGGGGGTGACCGAAGCCAACCGGCGCGACGCTCCAGATCCGTGGCACGAACTCAGAGTTCCTGCAGCGCTCGATGTGTCGGCCGTGCCGCGCGAAGTGCTGGACGTATTGCAGCAGGGCTACCGGGGTGTTCCACGAATCCCCGTGCTGGACCGATACGCGGACCTGGTCACGGAGGGTCCCGACTTGGTGAGGCTCGCCGGAAGCAACAACTGGGTGGTCTCGGGCGAGATGACCGCTACCGGCAAGCCCATTCTGGCGAACGATCCACACCGCCGACTCTCGCTGCCGTCGCTCCGCTACCTGGTCCATCTCGTTGGCCCCGGCTGGAACGTGATAGGGGCCGGAGAGCCCGCGCTGCCAGGCGTCGCGATCGGCCACAACGAGCGTATCGCTTGGGGCCTCACCATCGTAGGCATCGATCAGCAGGACATCTTCGTGGAAGAGGTGAACCCTCGAAATCGCAACGAGGTCTCGTGGGAAGGTGAGTGGGAACCGCTCACCGTGGAGATCGACACGATCCGGGTGAAGGGAGAGTCAAATCCTAGGATCGTGGAGCTCAAGTTCTCGAGGCACGGCCCCATCATCTACGAGGACACCGCGAACAACCGTGCCTACGCGTTTCGCTCCGTGTTGGCCGAGCCGGGCACGGCCGGGTACCTCGGCTCGCTCAGGCTGGACCAGGCGCGGAACTGGGACGAGTTCCTTAGCGCGATGGATTACTGGAAGGTGCCGTCGGAGAACATGATCTACGCCGATGTGGACGGAAACATCGGCTGGCAGGCCGCGGGGCTCACGCCTATAAGGTGTTGCGGCTGGGTCGGGAGGTTGCCTGTGCCCGGCACGGGTCGGTACGAGTGGCGCGGCTTCCGACCCATGCGCGAGCTCCCGCGTGAGTACAATCCGGTGCGCGGCTACATCGCTACGGCCAACCACAACATCATGCCACCGGGTTATAGCCCTCCGCTTGGATATAGCTGGGCGTCTCCTCGCCGATACGAGAGGATCGACGACGTACTCTCGGACAGTGGTGGGTTCACGATCGATGCCTTCAAGCGGCTCCAGCACGACGTGTACTCGCAGGAGGCTCTGGATGCGGTCGCCGCGGCTCTCACGGGATGGAGAAGCGACGACTCGACTATTGAACGCGCACGAAGGTCGCTTGTGGAGTGGGACGGTTTTCTTACGAGGGAGAGCAGCGTGGCGGCGATCTATCGTGCCTGGCGCGACACGGTTGACCAGCGTGCGTTCCGCGAGGATACGCCGCCGGCTAAGCGCGAGTCGTTGACCGCGACGGCCCTGCGTGCCGCGATCGCGCGGCTTGAGGCGGAGCAGGGATCCGCCTGGGATGGGTGGCGCTACGACAGGATGCGCTACACCGAGTTCCGCCATCCGGTGGTCGCCGCGTTCGACGTGCCTCCAGTACCGCGGCCCGGCGATTACACGACGGTGAATCTCACCGGGCAGTCTGGCGCCTCGTACCGCGAGATCATCGACCTGTCCGATTGGGACAGTTCCGTCGG
>JBHIEQ010000190.1:0-5962 GCA_046760725.1 Gemmatimonadales bacterium | reverse complement strand
CTCGCCTCGGTGAGCGGCGGCGTCCGGGTCGGAGAGCTGCGCGACGATCCCTGGGGTCAGGCCCGCATAGAGTACGCCGTCTCGCCGTGGACCACGCTCGAGGCGGCGGCGGGTCGCTACCCGCGCGACTTGATCGGCTTCACCAGCGGCCTGTTTGCGACGATGGGCTTGCGGCTGAACCTCAGTCCAGCCGCCCGTGAGCGGCTCGCTCCACCGCGCTCACCACTGAGGGTCAGCCGCTGGCGCAAAGGGTCGGTAACCCTCGTGGTGACGTATCCCGCGGCGGTGGAGCGACTCGAAATCGCCGGCGAGTGGAACGGCTGGACGCCCGTCCCGCTCAAACGCGAGGGTTCGAATCGGTGGTCGATCGAGCTGCGAATCGAGCAGGGTGTTTACAAGTACGCCCTGCTCGTCAACGGCGAGACTTGGACGGTTCCCGACGGCGTTCCCACGGTGCCGGATGATTTCGGAGGTCGGGTAGGGCTACTGTTTGTAAGGTGAGCCTCCGCGCACCAGCGCCCTTCCCGCCAGAGCCCCGGTGGGCGCTCCGTCCCGAAGCGCGAAGGTCCCGTTCACGAGGACGTGCACCGTGCCCTCGGAGTACTGACGGGGATTCTCGAACGTGGCCCGGGCATGGATCCTTTCGGGGTTCAGGACTGTCAGGTCCGCGTAGTACCCCTCCCGCAGGTAGCCCCGGTCCGTCCACGCCAGAAAGTCGGCGGCCAGACCGGTCATCGAGCGGATGGCGAAGGGCATGGTCAGTAGCCCTTCGTCGATCACGAAGTCCTCGAGCTTCTTGGTGAAGGCACCGAACGCGCGGGGATGGATGATGCGCTGTCCGGGGCCGGGGTCCCGGCCGTCGGTGCACGTCATCATCCAGCTCTTGCGGGCCAGGTAGCGGGTGTTCCAGCCGTCATATAGGTCGAGGTTCATGACCGCGGCGTTCTCCTCGCGGAGGATGCGCCGGGCCGCTTGGGATGCGCTCACGTCCCACTCCTCGGCCACTTGCGCGAGCGTCTTCCCGTTGAGCCCGGGGCGGGGGTCGGCGAAGAGGAGTTTGTGGGCTCCGCCTCTAATGGCCAGCATCTCCCACGAAAGAGATACGTGTCCCGGTGACGGCCACGTCCGCCGCGACGGGATCGGCGCCCGACCCGTCCAGCACGGAGCCTCCCGAGAGGAACACGTCGGCGACCTTCTCCTGGTCTCCGCACGCGGCGGCCGCGAGAAGCAACGGGACAGTGATCAGCCGGAGTGGGATGCGGTGCATCGGTGTCTAGCGCGCCTCCACCTTCACACTCCGTACCCCCCTCGCAGGGCAACGTAGAGCACGTCACAGATTGCCGTAGTACGCAACCCTGTCGCCGTTCTCTCCATGAGGAGCAATTCCTGTCTCTCGCCGGCGAAGACCGGCGCGATCAGCTTCCCTCCGGGTGCGAGCTGGTCGATCAACGGCGCGGGCACGCGTCTGCACGCTGCGGTGACGGAGATGCTGTCGAACGGTCTGAGCGGAGGATATCCCAACGCGCCGTCGGCATTGACCAGGACGACGTCGTCGTAGCCGGCCCTTCTGAGGTTGGCCCTGGCAAACTCGTAGGTCACGGCGTCGATCTCCATGGCGACCACCAAGCCGGCATCGCCCACCACCTCCCGCGCAACCGCTGAGCCGTAGCCGGAACCGAGGCCGACCTCCAGGAACCGCTGGCCGGCGTCCAGACCCAGCGGTTCGTAGAAAAGAGGATAGCTGTGGGGACAGGAGATGGTGGACTGCTCGCCCGGGAGCGGCAGAGGAACCTCACAGTATGCATAATCACGATAGCTGCGCGGGATGAAATCCTCCCGGCATACCTTGAGCAGCGCGCTTCTTATCCGCTCCGACGTGAGACGCCCCGACCTTTCCAGCTCCTCTACTTTCGCATCTCGTTCCCGCCGGAACTCATCCTTGCTCTTGATCGGCTGTCGAGGCGGAGGCAGCATCCAACCGAGCATTGCCATCCACTCCGTTCCCTGCAGCGGCTCTGGCCATCGTGCAGCAGTGCGTCCGTGCCGTGTTGCGCCACATATGGATTATAGTCTCCCGGCGGCCGCGGGGATCGCGCACACTTCCCAGCGTGGCGGGACACCCGGAAACCACGGTATCCTTGGCTTGTCAGAGAGCGAGGAGTCCTCCCCGTGACCGGCACGCTGCATCACCGCGGAGCCGCAGGATCGGTCTGCCTCAGCTGCCGTCGTAGCGATCCGACCAGCTCAAGAGCACTTGGTCTCTGCCGCGGATGTATTCTCTCGGACTTCAGTCTCGTCCGGGGCCACCTCGCTCGGGTCCACGCGAAGTCGCGCTCTCAGTTCGGCCTCCCGGGAGCGCCACCCGACAGACCGGGCGGTGTTCGCTGCCGCCTCTGCGGCAACGAGTGCGTGATCGGTGAGGGCGAGCTGGGATTCTGCGGGCTCCGCACCGTAGAGAACGGGCGGATCAGGCACCTCGCCGGCACGCCCTCCAACGGTATGCTCACCTGGTACCGGGATCCGCTTCCCACCAACTGCGTGGCGGACTGGGTTTGTGAGGGCAGCCGCAAGCATGGTTGTCACAACCTGGCGGTGTTCTACGAGAGCTGCACATCCGACTGCCTCTTTTGTCAGAATTGGCACTTCCGTCGGGCCGATCCCATCTCGAGCCGCAAGACGAGCGCGGCCGACCTGGCGGCCGTGGCCAACGAGGGAACGTTCTGCGTGTGCTACTTCGGTGGAGATCCCGCATCACAGATGCCGCACGCCCTGGCAGCCTCTCGGCTCCTTGCGGAACGCGGCGTACGAATCTGTTGGGAGACCGCCGGCACGATGCATCCCAAGCTGTTGGATGCCGCAGTTCGGCTGTCAATGCGCTCCGGCGGGTGCATCAAGTTCGATCTCAAGGCGTTTGACGAAGGACTGCATCTAGCGCTGTGCGGCATCTCGAACAAGAGGACCCTCGCAAACTTCGCTCGAGCCGCTGAGAGGAGTCGGGAACGGCCCGGGCTCCCCCTGGTAATTGCCAGCACCCTTCTCGTTCCCGGCTATGTCGATGCCGATCAGGTGGGCAAGATCGCCCAATTCATCTCAACGATCGATGCAGACATCCCGTACGCTCTGCTCGCTTTCGCGCCCCACTTTTACATGAGTGATCTGCCGCGCACCACGGCGTCCCACGCACGCGACGCTGAGGATGCCGCTCGGGCCGCAGGGCTCACGAACGTACGGATTGGGAATCGGCACCTGTTGGGATTGCAGAGGGCATAGCGTAGCGGACCGCGGCCACGATCAGCACGGCGCGCTCGATTCCGTGGCGGCCGCTCACGACGGCCGACCTGTGACGAGGCGTCCGAATCGGTTCAGGCGTTGAACAGCAGGGCCAGCCGGCCAGGCAGCTCGGCGCGATTCGCCTGTGTCACCGTGATCACGTCTATTCCCGGCATGTGACGAAAGCGCTCGGCCACGGGATGCGGGCGAGCGAGAACGGCTCCCAGAATCGGGTTGGGGGCTTGGAAGAGCCGGCTCAGGAGCCGTACGAACCGCTCGCTCTGGAATTCCATCTTCCCCAGTTCATCGAGCACGACGAGCTTGCCGGGGTCACGGAGGGCTTCTTGCAGCGCGCCGAGTGCAATCGACTCGAACGAAGGCACGTCCACGCCGTACCTGCCAACGCGGGGTCCCGGAGCGCCGAGGCGTGCGAGGGGCCCGCGGCGTCCCTCGAGTGCCACCACATCGAATCCCACCCGCCGTCCCTGTCCCGGTGCCGCAGTCCGCACTTCCTCCGTGTAGAAACCCACTGCGGGAACGCTGACCAGCTTTAGCGTCTCGATTATCGCCGTGGTCTTGCCGCAACCGGGCGGGCCGGTGAGAAGGACGCGATTCGGTGGATTCATCTGAGCAGTTGCCCAGCGGGCGGCGCACTAAGGATTTTCGGCTCCCTCGATAGTAGAGGGTACGGCCGGTGTTCTGGGGAAGTCTCGACTCCTAGTCGGCGAAGGGCGATTTCGGGCGCCGCGATCGCGGACCACCTTCCTCATCCAGCAGACGCTGCAGCTCCTCATCACTCAGCTCGAACGGATCGCTCTCGTACACGGGCGGCTTGACGCGGAGGGCGGCGAGCGGATTGCCACTCGCCGGATAAAACTCCCACTCGGATGCGGACCGATCACGTACTTCCCAGCGGTTACCCTCACGGTCGGTGAATGTGCGATATCCCATCGTTTGGTCAGTCTCCTTCGGGCTTCCGGCGGGCCGGGTCAACCGGTCGCCGAACCATACGGTATTCTGTCAACGAGACCGTCACCGGCGACGACCGTCGGACGGTCGGGGGTAGTCCAGCGTCCTGTCGGCCTCTCCATTGTCCTGTCCGGGAGTTTCCTGGCCATGATGTCCCCCCTTGAAGGGAATGAGCCGACCTACAGACGACAGGGTACCCCTACCAGCTATGGGACTGCCGGAAATGTTTGTGCTCAGAACGTAGCCGACAACCCGGGAGTGGCGCCCGACCGGGATTCGGGCACTGCGTGAACCGAACAGCGTCACGGAACGCATGGCGTAACATCCGGCTCCCGGCGACATTCCTTTCCAGCTCTCCATCGAACGAGTTCGCGATGCCTTTCACCCCTGCCGCCCTCGAGTTCCTGCGCGACCTCGAGCGCAACAACAACAAACCATGGTTCGAGGCACACCGCTCCGACTACGAGCGCCACGTGCGCGACCCGATGCGCGGTCTCATCGAGGAAATGGACACCCGCCTCGGCCGGTTCGCCCCCGAGATCGCCGGGGACCCCAAGCGGTCCATGTTCCGGATTTACCGTGACATCCGCTTCTCCAAGGACAAGTCGCCGTACAAGACGCACGCGGCCTGCTGGTTCGCGCATCGGGACGCGAGTCACAAGGTTGGACAAGAGGCGGAAGGCGGCGGGGCGGGATTCTACTTCCATCTAGCGCCGCGGGAATCGTTCGTGGGTGGAGGGATCTGGATGCCGCCGCGCTCGACCCTCAACCGGTTGCGTGACGCGCTGGCCGAGGATCACAGGGGCTTCGGGCGCATCGTGCGGCGGCCGAGCTTCGTGCGGCGGTTCGGCGGGCTGGACGACTCGGCCATGCTCAAGCGCATGCCCCGCGGGTTCTCGGAGGACCACCCGGCGCCGGCGTGGCTCAAGCTCAAGTCGTTCACCACGGGCCGCCCGCTCACCGACAACGAGGTTACGGGGCCGGGCCTCCCCAAGCTCCTCGAAGCCGATTTCAAGCTGATGCTCCCCTTCGTGCGCTGGCTCAACGCCGCGCTCGGTCTTCACCCCGCCAAGCATCGCTGATGGGACTTCCCGTCTATCAAGACTCACGCCATTTCGTACAGCGCGACGGCTACGTTCCCAAAGCCTCGGCATCGGTGCAGTCTATCCGCCAGCCGTGTCATTCGAACCGCTCGAACCGGGATATCACAATGCGCATCTCTTCCCTTGGAATCATGTGCACCGCCGTCGTGCTTGCGGCGACGGTCGCGGCGCCGCTCGTGGCGCAACAGCAGGAACAACTCTCGCAGGTCGTGGCCGGCCTCCCCCTCCGCGGCATTGGGCCGGCGGTCATGGGCGGACGGATCGCCGACATCGAGGTCGACCCGACGCGGCCGAGCACCTGGTACGTGGCGGCCGGATCCGGCAACCTGTGGAAGACGACCAACGCCGGGATCACGTGGACGCCGGTGTTCGACGACCAGGCGTCGTACTCCATCGGCGACGTCGCGCTCGACCCGAGCAACCCGGACGTGGTCTGGGTGGGCACCGGCGAGAACGTGAGCGGACGCCACGTGGGCTGGGGCGACGGGGTGTACCGCAGCCGCGATGGCGGGCGGACGTGGGAGCATCTGGGCCTAGAGCGCTCGGAGCACATCGGCAAGATCCTGGTTGACCCGCGCAACAGCGACGTGGTGTTCGTCGCGGCCGAGGGACCGCTGTGG
>JBHIEQ010000189.1:0-5967 GCA_046760725.1 Gemmatimonadales bacterium | reverse complement strand
ACCTCACCCGTCGCGAACTGCATGTCCAGCATCACGTCCACCACCACCGTGTCCCCGACACCCGCGCGTTCGTAGGCACGATCGCCCGGAAGCGTCCGCGCCACGACGTTGCCGGCGGGCGGCACCGTCACCAAGACCGAATCTCCCACGGTCCCGGCGCCCACTGTCGTCCCCGCGATCACGGCCGTGCCCGCCGCAACCGCCGTCACGACGCCCGTCGAGCTGACCGTCGCCACCCCGACGTCGCGTGACACCCAATCGACGTCGAGACCCAGGAAGTTGCGCTGCGCATCGAACACGGAGTCCTCAAGGGCGGCCGTCCCGCCCACGGCGAGATTCAGATAACCCGGTGCCAGGACCACGAGCGCCGGCACACTCCCCACGGCTACACGAGCGGTATCGAACGCGGCGCTGTCCACCGTGTTGACGATCACCTCCACCACGGCCTGTGCACCCACCGTCGTCGTTACCGCTCCCGTGAGCCGGTTCACCTGCAGGGCTGCTTCGTCAGTTGACCGATATCTGACGGGAACGGACAACACCGCGCCCAGGCTGTCGAAAACTGTGGCCCTGAATGTGAACCCCTGCCCCGCCTGGACGGCAGTATCGCTCGGCGCGATCTCGACGCGTGCCGCCCCGAGCGGCAATACCGAAACAGGGATCTCGACGCCCGCGGGCTCTTCACCCGCCGACTCCGTCACCGAAAGCGTATCGACACCCGAGTACAGCGTATCTCCACTCACACTGTTGTACGCCATGAGCCGCACGATGAACGTCTGCGGCGACTGTAGAAGCAGCACCGAGATATTCGCCTCGGCCGTGCCCGAATCAGGGTCGATTCCGACCAGAGTATCGACAACCGTCTTAAACGTGCCGGACGAGTCACGCTCCACCACCACCCGAAGCGAATCCGCCTCGCCCGCCGCCAACGCCTCGGTGTTGCTGAAAACCGGTACGATCTGAAGGAAGACCGTCTTGAGCGGGGGTGCGAAAAAATCCGCGCATGCCGCGGCGGTCACGAGCACCAGCGCAGCCAGCAGCAACCTCAGTCTCACGGGCGGTACTCCAGGTGCGCCCCGACGCGGAACCCGGAGAGACCTATGTTCGTCCCGCTCTGCACCACGTTCCCCGTGATACCGCCGAGCTGTATGACGGCCGACGCGCGAGAGGTCAGTCGCCGGCGGACGTCAACACCGAACCGCCACGAGAGACCGGCCCGACGCAGCGTGGTATCGCTCGTGTCGGCTGCCTGGGCCGAGATCCGATACTCGACTCTCGGCGTCACCGTCATCGACCGCCCGCCGAGCGCCACGCGCACACCCGCTGCTACAAGGTTGCCGCGCGGGAAAACCGCAGCGCCGACCGCGGTCGGCTCGATCTGCGGATCGCCGCGGAAAACGTCGAAGGCGTAGAGCGTGATCGACGAGCCTCTCCCTCCGATCCCGTGGTTGATCGACAGATAGCCGATCAAGCGGTTCCCTATCCCGTTCCGAGTGGCACCGCTCACCTTGTCCTTCTGCCTCGCGGCGTAGATCCCCGCGAACCGAAAGTACGTGCGGCGGGCGACCGGACCCTCGAGCCCCGCACGCAACTTGAACTCGCTCCCGGGCGAGAGAGTCGTATCGGCTATCCCCCGAATCGGCTGGTACTCCATCGGCTGGCGGAACGTGCCACCGTATCCCAGAGCCCACCGGCCAATCGGAATGGCTCCCACTAGCCCGCCCCCGAAGTTGCCGCCCGCGCCGAGATTGGCGGCGGAGAAGCCGATCACGTCGCTCGACAGCACCCCGAGTATCGCCAGCTCCTCACGCGCAACGCTTTTGTTGCCCGTGGGGACCGCTCCCGTCGCCAGCACCACGAGCCTTCGCGGCACGACGTTCAGGCTGAGTCGAAGCTCGGTGTCCAGCGGTCCCGACAGACTCTGATTGGGAAGCTCCTCGGGATCCGAGCTCGTGAGGTTCACACTGGCGAACCCGCCGGAGAGCGTCATGGCGATGTTGCGCGCCAGCTGAAGGTTCACCACCACCGGGATCGTCAGCTCCGACACCTTGTCCACGAATATTCCGCCGCCGAAGTCGTAGCTCTCGTAGAGCACGGCGGAGCGCACCGACGTCACACCCTGCGCCGCGGCACCGCTAGGAAGCGCAACGAGGAGCGCGGCGAGAGCCATGCCGCGGTACGTCATGGCAGCCGGAACACGATCCGGATGGTGCCCGTCGCGGTGGGCGGAGGATTGGTCGCGGTGGTGGTCTCCGTGGGATTGCTCGTCTGCGTGTTCGTTGCCTGCTGGGTGGTCTGCTCGGTCTGCTCGGTCGCGGTGGTCTGCTCGCTCTGTGTAGAAGCGACGTCCGCCTCCGATGTCTGAACCGCGTTGGCCGCCGCGTCGGCAGCTGCAGCCTCAGCCGCCGCGGCAGGGGCCTCAGCCGTCTCGGTGGACACGCTCGTCACTTCTGCGGCCGTCGCCTGCTCCACCACCTCCGCCGTGACCGCCGCCTCGTACTCTTGAGCAGCCACCTGGAACTCCGGATCGGCTTGCACCGCCTCCGAGAAATGCTGCGCGGCCAAGGCGTAGTTTCCGCGATCCGCAGCCTCCAGGCCGCGCGAATACGCCAGGAACGCTGTCATGTTCTGCGTACCGTTCTCGAGAATCATCTGCTGCTCAGCCTGGGACAGCTGATAGCCGAGGCGTGCCGCGATCTCCACCACGATCTGTTTCTCCATCACCAGGAGATCACGGAACCGCCCCGTCTGCGGGGCGGCCGCCAGGACCTCGCCCGTGCCCGTCACAACTGTGGCCTCGAGCCGCGAGTCTCCCTCCTCGGGAATGGCCGCAAGCCCCTGCACCAGCCTACCCGCCTGGAGCAGCCGGCCGACACGCGCCGCGGTCGAAACGTCCACGCGCCCCGTCTCCGCGAGCTGCATCTCCTGAATGAGCGCGCCCACCTGGAGCCGCTCCACGAGTCGCCAGCGCTGAATCAGGCTCAGATCCGAAGTCAGCATCGCCGCGAGGCCGCGGGACAAGGGCGCATACTGTGTGTCACCCGCGATCTGCAGCGGTAGTACCGCAATCGTCTGAGGGCTCGCGGGCACTTGTGCCAGCTCGGCCTCGCGCTGCAACGCCAGGCGGGCCTGCTGTGCCGCCCGCGTCCTGAGGGCCAGCAGCTCCTGCGCCCTGAGGGCAGGCGTCCCCGGCCGAGCCGGGTAGGAACTTGCGAACCGCCGGTACGTCACTATTGCCTGGTCGAAATCGTTCTGCTGCTCGAGGCAGCGGCCGACGACGAGCGGCCCGAGGGCGTCCTGGGGCTTGAGCTCCATTCCCCTGCGTGCCACGGCAACCGCCGAGTCGCAGCGCTCCCCCGCGTAGAGAGCGGCTGCATAGCGGAGCAGGAGATTAGGACTGTTTGGATGCTCGGCGAGCTGCGCCTCCAGCTCGGGGATCTCCTCGGGGGAAACGGGCGCCAGGCGACCACCAGCGCAGCCGGCAAGCGACACCGCCGCAGTGACGACGAAAACCGAGATTGCGTGAGGGCCGATTCTGCTTCTGCTCACTGCGGCCTTCCGAGATTGTACGCTCAACGCCGACGTACGGCTGGAAGCGCCAACTTGACCCGCCGACCGAGTGGTGTCAAGAAGGCGTGTCGGCGCGCAAGACCTTGAGAGTCAAGGCGTTCCCAGACTTGGGCTCCCGTGGGCAGGAATAGTTGTCGGAGGTGCACGAAAAAAGCGGTGTTGTGGGTCACAGCCGGAACTCATCACCCGTCACTTCGGCTACGGGGCGTGCGACAGCCGCGGGATCGGGGGATTGTGGGACTGGAGCGCTTAGCTCTCTTGCAACAAGGTCCTCATGCGGCGCGCGAGGCTCTCGATCTCCTTGAGCGACGTTACCGTTTCCTCGTCCAGCTCATCTGCGCGCAGAAGCAGCAGTTGGGTCTCGGCCAGGATGGCGGAGAGAGGGTTAGCGAGGTCGTGCCGCAGTCTATGGAACCGCGCCCGTAGATCGTCACTCACTCGGTGACCGACCGGTAAAGGTCACGCAGATGGTGATCCCGGAGGTCGTGGACGCACTCCCACAAGTCCGCCTCCGTGTTGGCGCAGAAGATCTCGGCAGTGGGCCGCGTGTCGTCTTCTCTCACTCCGAATAGGAGCCGCCCCCGCCACGTGCCGTCGTCACAGCGCCTGATCTCGAGCTTGAGCGGCACCGCCTGCCCTTCATAAGTGAAGGGCGGCAGGTCATGGAGTACGGGGTCCGTGGGGTTTGGGACGCCGTAGCGGACCGGGTTACCCGTCATGATCCAACCGCCTGAGAGACTGCGCAAATATAAAAACGCCCTTCACTTACGCAATAGTGAGCGACTGGTCACAATAGCACCCCCTCCAATCTGTGCGAAGCCAGGCGTCACTCTGCGCCCGGTCCAGTCTAGTCTAGTAATGAATCGGCACCGGAATGAAGGTCGCCGCGAACAGCAGTACTGTGGCCCACCCCAGCGGCCGCCTGCTCGGGGGCAGGGGGCGGTGTCGATCCAGCACCTCCGGGTGCGCGAGGCGGCCGCGGCCCAGAACGAGGATCAGGGTGGCCCACACCCACCACCACCATTGCAGGTAGATGAAACCCAGGGCGATGAGTGCGAGCCACACCAGCGGCCCGATGCGGGCCTGCCAGCGTCCTATCAGGGCGTACAGCACATGGCCGCCGTCGAGTTGGCCCAGGGGAACCAGGTTGAGCATGGTGACCAGCAGTCCGATCCACCCGGCGAAGGCGAGCGGATGGAGTTGTACCGTACCCTCTCCCACGATGAGCTGCCGCGCGGCATACATGATGGGCGAGTCGCCTAGGTAGAGGCGGAGGTCGGCGAGGACGATGAGCTGCGAGGACGGCCCTTGCTCGGGGACGATCTGTGACCGCCCGAGTCCCACTAGCAGCGCGACGACGGCGACCAGGAATCCAGCCCACGGGCCCGCCGCTCCCACGTCCATGAGTTGGCGCCTATCAACGATCGGGCTGCGCAATCTGATGAACGCCCCGAACGTGCCTATGAAGTTCCACCAAGGCGGCGCCGGGAGAAAGTAGGGAGGCGAGGCGTTGATCCCGTAGCGTCTGGCGATGATGTAGTGCCCGCTCTCGTGCGCGAGGAGAATCGCCATGAGCGCGAGCGCGAAATCGAGCCCGCTGCCCCACGTGCTGAGTTCGGCCAGCCAGCGCGACAGGACCTGCTCCGCCGTCGAGAGTCTAGTCGAGAAGGGGACGGCGGCGTCCGCGCCACCTGCCAACAGAGCGCCGCCCATCCATACCGTGGCGAACGTCACCACGAACAGCATGGTGTGAAGCCACCATCGTTCGGCCTTCGGCTGCTTGAGGATGCGGATCAGCACCAGCCGCCCTTCGCCGTCGCCTCGGGCCCAGTAATGGGGTCCGGGCCAGCGCTCGAGCGCGCGGGCCAGCTCTCGCGAGGGCCCCCGGTGTTCCGGCACGACGATCGCGTCCACGACCTGTCTGTCGCGGACCTCCGTGGTGCGCCACCAGGCGCAGTAGTCGAGAGCCGACTTCATGGGGCCTCTTGACGCCGCCGCTCGGGGCGCATATGATTGGCCCGTCTCACTTTCCAGCTAGTTACCTCCTAGACGCCCGCTTTCGCCAGACACGCTACGATCCGAGCGCCCGTATAAGGCGGGCCGCGAGTAGTCTCTGACCGCAGCAGAACCGTTACTCCCGATGGAGTCCCGTTCCCGTGGACATTGCCGAACTGAAAAAGAAATCCGTCGCCGAGCTGCATGAGTTGGCCGACGAGTTGAACATCACAAACTACTCCGGCCTCCGCAAGCAGGACCTGATCTTCCGCATCGAGCAGTCGCTGCTCGACTCGGACACGGTCTTACGCGGCGAGGGAGTGCTCGAGATCCTCCCCGAGGGCTACGGCTTCTTGCGGAGCGCGGACTGGAACTATCTCTATGGGCCGGACGACATCTACG
>JBHIEQ010000188.1:0-5994 GCA_046760725.1 Gemmatimonadales bacterium | reverse complement strand
GACATGAATACGCTCATAGCCGTCGGGACTGGCGCGGCCTTCGTGTATTCGGCAGTTGCGACCCTCGTTCCGACCGTCTTTGCGAGCGCGGGACTCCCCGCGGACGTGTATTTCGAGGCGGTCAGCGCGATCATCGCGCTGATACTGCTCGGCCGGCTGCTCGAGGCGCGGGCCCAGGAGCAGGCGTCGGAGGCGATCACGCGACTGCTCGCTCTGAGACCCATGACGGCTCGAGTCCAGCGTGAGGGAAAGGACATCGACGTTCCAGTAGGTGACCTCGCGGCGGGCGACCACATCATCGTGCGCCCGGGAGAGTCGATCGCGGCCGACGGCATCGTGATAGCCGGCGAGTCCAGCGTTGACGAATCGATGCTGACCGGCGAGCCGCTGCCCGTCGAAAAGAGCGTTGGCAGCGAGGTGATGGGCGGAACCGTCAACACCACGGGGTCGCTCACGTTCGAGGCGGGCGCGGTGGGTAGGGACACCGCCCTCGCTCAGATCGTCGAGCTCGTGGAACAGGCGCAGGAAACGAAGGCCTCGGTACAACGTTCGGCCGACAAGACGGCCGGCGTGTTGATTCCCGTCGTGATCGCGATCGCGGTTCTCTCGTTCATGATATGGTGGGTGCTGGGCCCCGATCCGCGCATCGGGTTCAGCACCGTGGCACTGGTCACGGTGCTGGTGGTCGCCTGCCCCTGCGCACTCGGGCTCGCCACGCCCACGGCGATCATGGTGGGTACCGGCAAGGGCGCGGAGCTGGGTGTTCTCATTCGGGGAGGGGAAGCGCTGGAGCGTGTGAAGCGGCTCGGCACGCTGGTGTTCGGCAAGACCGGCACCGTCACCGTGGGGAAGCCTTCGGTGACGCACGTGCTCGGTGCCAAGAAAGAAGACGGCACGTCCGTCCCGCCGGCCCAGCTCCTCGAGCTGGCGGCGTCGGTCGAATCCCGGTCGGCGCATCCCCTGGCGCGCGCTATAGTGGATTCCGCGACCTCCAAGAACATCACGCCGAAAACGGTCGAACGCTTCGTGGCGATGGAGGGTCGCGGCGCCCGCGGCGTTGTCGAGGGTCGCTTGGTCGAGGTGATGAGCATGCGTCATGCCGAGGAGCGTAGCCTCGAACTGGGGCAGCTAGAGAAGGACGCCAACCGGCATCTCCTCCAGGGACGGTCACCCGTCGTTGTCGTGGCCGATGACGTGGTGCTGGGGCTGATAGTCATCTCGGACAAGATCAAACCGAGCGCCAAGAAGGCGATCCGCAGGTTGCAGCGGATGGGCTTCGAGCTGTACCTCCTGAGCGGAGACAGCAAGGTCGCCGCCGGCCTCATCGCCAAGGAGGTGGCAATCGATCACGTGCTGGCCGAAGTGAACCCGCGCGACAAGGTCGATGAGATAAAGCGGCTGCAGGAGAGCGGCCGAGTGGTGGCCGTGGTGGGCGACGGCGTAGACGACGCGCCGGCGCTCGCGCAGGCAGATGTGGGCTTCTCGATCGGGACCGGAACCGACGTGGCGGTAGAAGCGTCCGACGTCACTCTGATCCGCGGTGACCTGAGCGGCGTCGTCACCGCAGTCGAGCTGTCACGGCGGACCGTCGGGACGATACGGTCCAACCTGTTCCTCGCCTTCGCCTACAACGCGTTGGGGATACCACTGGCGGCGGGCGTGTTGTATCCATTGTTGCACGTACTGCTGAGCCCTATTGTCGCCGGTGCGGCGATGGCGGCTTGCAGCCTGAGCGTCGTGGGAAACAGTGTGCGACTCAGACGGTTTGCGCCAACCCCGCTAACGTGAGCATATGAGGTACTTCCATCGAACGTCACTTCCGCTGGACGAGGTGATGGCCGAAGCGGACCGCTACTTCGGAGAGCGGCTCGAATGTACGGAATCGGGGCCCAAGTCACGGCGGTTCAGCGGTGCCGTCGGCAACGTTCGGATCACCGCGGAGGCCGAAGGCGGACACTACACGCTGGTCACGGCTACGACGGATCAGCTCGGCGAGAGCGAGCTGGACAAGCTGACGAAGCGCTTCCTGACCCTGGTCCACAAGAAGGTGGACAAGCAACACGTGGTGCGAGGCGCGTACTGATAACCGCCAACCTCTAGCCGACAACCGCCGACCGCCAATGCCACTCCCTGCCGGCCTGGCCGCGCGAGACCTGCGCAGCATCTACTACTTCCTGAGGCTCACCAGAGAGTTGGACGAACGGCTCGCCAAGCTGTACCGGCAGGGCAAAGTCGTGGGCGGATTGCATCGCTGCCTCGGCCAGGAAGGGGAGAGCGTCGCCACCGCGTACGCCCTCCAGCCGCAGGACGTCCTCTCACCGCTAGTGCGCAACACGGGCTCGATATTGGTGAAGGGAGCGAAGCCCGTGGAAATCTTGCGGCAATACATGGCCAAGGGCACCAGTCCCACCGGCGGACGCGACCAGAACATCCACTTCCAGGATCTCCATGCGGGCTACCTGGGTCACATCTCGCATCTGGGCGACATGGTCCCCGTTATGGCCGGCGTCACTCTCAGCTTCACACTGCGCGGCGAGCGGCGCGTGGGCATGGTCTATGTAGGCGACGGCGCATCCAGCACCGGGGCGTTCCACGAGGGGATCGGACTCGCGGCGGCGCGACGCCTGCCGCTAGTTGTGATCCTGGAGAACAACGGATACGCGTACTCGACTCCCACCGGGAGGCAGACGGCGGTGAAACGGCTGGCTGACAAGCGGTTCGCGTACGGCGTACAAGGCGAATCGGTGGATGGCAGCGACGTGCTCGAGGTGTATCGTGTGACACGGGAGGCCGTAGAGCGCGCACGCTCGGGCGGAGGGACGGCGCTCGTCGAGGTGGTGACCTACCGGCTTGCGGGGCATGCGGAGCACGACGACCAGCGCTACCAGCCGGCCGAGGAAATAGCGGAGTGGAAGAAACGGGACGCCGTCGAACGCTTCGCCGCGACCGTCATGGAGAGAGGCTGGCTGCCCGCCGCCGAGCTCCAGGCGGCCGAGCGGGAGGCCCGCAAAGAGATCACCCGCGCGGTGGAGCAGTGCGAGGACGAGCCGCTGCCTGAGCCCACGGCCGCGCTGAGCGCCGTGTACCTCGATCCGCCCCGGTCGCCGCCCCTGTGGTATCGGAGGCGCGATGGCTGAGGTCACGTATCTCGAGGCGCTCAAGCAGGGACTGTGGGAAGAGATGGAACGGGACGAGAACGTGTTTCTCCTGGGGGAGGACATCGGCGCTTACGGTGGAGCGTTCAAGGTCACTGAAGGGTTCCTGGAGCGATTCGGGGCAGGCCGCGTGATCGATACGCCGATCAGCGAGGCGGCGATCGTGGGAGCGGCGGCAGGAGCGGCGCACATGGGTCTCAGGCCCGTGGCGGAGATGCAGTTCATCGACTTCATCTCGTGCGCCTACGACATCCTCACCAACTACGTGGCAACCGCGCGCTATCGCGCCGGCCTGTCAACCCCGATCGTGGTACGCGGACCCTCGGGAGGATACGTGCGGGGCGGGCCGTTTCACTCGCAGATGCCCGAGGCGGCCTTCTTCCACACGCCGGGCCTGAAGCTCGTGTGCCCGGCCACCGCGCGCGACGCGAAAGGCCTGATCAAATCGGCCATCCGCGACGAAGATCCGGTGATCTACTTCGAGCACAAGTTCCTTTACCGCCGCATCAAGGAAAACCTCCCGGAGAAAGAAGAGCTGCTCACCCCGATCGGCAAAGCTCGCACGGCTCGCGAGGGAACCGATCTCACGATCATCACGTGGTCGGCCATGGTGTGGAAGTCGCTCGAGGCGGCGCATCAGCTCGAGCGAGAAGACGGCGCGTCCGTGGAGGTCCTGGACCTGCGCACACTCATCCCGATGGACGACCGTGCCATCATGGACTCGGTGAGGCGCACGAACAAGGCCCTGATAGTGCACGAGGACACACGAACCGGCGGCGTGGCCGGTGAGATCACGGCGCGGATCAACGAGCAGGCATTCGAATGGCTGGACGGGCCGGTAGCGAGGGTCACTGCGCACGATGCGCCCATCCCGTACGCTCCCACGCTGGAGGACTACGTCCTGCCGCAGACAGAGGACATTGTCACGGCGGCGCGCCGGTTGCTCGCCTACTGATACGGTGCACGGAAAGGTCCAGCATGACCGGCGCGCCTGCGGCACTGGCGCGTTCGCTGAGGTATCGGCGCACGACGCGCAGACTCACGGCATTGGCCATGACCGCACACCAGCCTCCGGGATCCCACAGCGTGCGCGACCATGGCGAGACGGCTCCCACCCGGCGCGCCGCCAGCGCGGCGAGCCGCTTAATCTCCCGTGTCACGACCTCGCGAGGGGCCGCGACGGGAGGCTGCGCCAGTACGTGGAGTCTGGCGGCGGCAACGTAAACCGCGCCGACGTTCCACCCGTGGGAGCGAAGCAGACGGCCAAGCTCCTGCTCGCACGCGCGTCGCCTGGCAGGCATGTTGAACAGCGAGCGTCGGTTGCAGGTATGCCACACCACATGGTACCATTTTCTGACTTCGAGGCGGAACGGTAGCCGTCGCATGCAGCGAGTTTGCGTTCCCACACCCCTGCCGGTGTAGGCAAAAGCGTGCGGCGATGCACAATAAATCCCGGAGGAACAGCACCGCATGGGCCGCGTTGATGTAATCATGCCGCAGATGGGTGAATCGATCGCCGAGGGGACCGTGTCCCGCTGGCTAAAGGCGGTCGGTGACCCGGTCAAGCGGGACGAGGCGATCCTCGAGATCTCCACCGACAAGGTGGATGCCGAAATTCCCGCTCCGGCCGCGGGTGTGCTGGCCGAGATCAAAGTCCAGGAGGGTGCCACGGTCGAGGTGCAAACCGTGGTGGGCGTGATAGAGACGGACGGAGAGGCTGGAGGGAAAGAGGAGGTGGCCCGGGAGACCTCGGCCGCCGCCACAGCTCCTGCCGCACCGGCAGCGGCACCTGCCGCCCCGCCTCCCGCGACGCCTTCGGCTGAGGCCCCGGCTCCCTCTGCCGTGCCGGCTGCACCTGCCGCCCCCGCCCCCCCCGCCCCCCCCGCCCCCGCGGCCGCTCGCGAAACCGCCGAGGAACGCCTCCGCCGGCGCTCCACTCCGCTCGTTCGCAAGATCGCCGCCGAACACGGTGTCGATATCGCTCAGATAGAAGGCACCGGTCACGCCGGTCGCGTGACCAAGAAAGACATCCTCGCCTATATCGAGCGGCGCGCGCATGAGCGGCCTGCCGCCGCTGCTCCTCCCACCGCTGCTCCCACGGCCGCCGCAGCGGCGGCTCCCGTGGTCCACCCCTCCGGGGAGCCCTGGCCCGGCGACGAGGTTGTCCCGATGAGCCGCATCCGTAAGCTCACCGCAGATCACATGGTGCTCTCACGACGTATCTCCGCGCATGTCGTGAGCTACTATGAGGTGGACTACACGCGAATCGGCAGACTGCGAGAGGCGGCCAAGGCCGAGTACGAGCGTCGCGGTGCAAAGCTCACATACCTCGCGTTCATCGTGAAGGCGGTGACGGACAACCTCAGAAAGCACCGGGTGCTCAACGCGTCGGTGAGCGGCGACAGCATCATCTACCGCGGTCAGATCAACGTGGGCATCGCTGTGGCACTCGACTGGGGTCTGATTGTTCCCGTCTTGAGGGGCGCCGACGAGCTGTCGCTCATCGGGATCGCAAAGCGAATGGGCGATCTGGCCGAGCGAGCCCGCACCAAGCGCCTTAGTCCGGAGGAAGTGCAGCAGGGGACCTTCACCGTCACGAACCCCGGCGTGTTCGGCTCCTACATCGGAGCCCCAATCATAAACCAGCCTCAGGTGGCGATTCTGGGTGTGGGATCGATTGAGAAGAGACCCAAGGTGATCACGCTGGACGACGGACAGGACGTGATCGCGATCCGCACGATGGGGATGCTGTCGCTGGCTTACGACCACCGCATCGTTGACGGGGCCGACGCCGATCGGTTCATGGCCGACCTCAAGCAACAGCTCGAGGAGTTCCCCG
>JBHIEQ010000187.1:0-6003 GCA_046760725.1 Gemmatimonadales bacterium | reverse complement strand
GCAGGTCCTCATGAACTTGGTCGTGAACGCCCGGGACGCCATGCCGCGCGGGGGAAAGCTCCTAATCGAAACAACGAACGTCGTTCTCGACGAAGAGTACGCGCGGCTTCACCTGGACGTGGCTCCCGGCGAGTACGTCATGCTCTCGGTGAGTGACTCCGGTACTGGGATGACTGAAGAGGTCAAGGCCAGGATCTTCGAGCCGTTCTTCACGACCAAGGAGGAGGGTCGGGGCAGCGGTCTTGGCTTGGCGACCTGCTACGGCATCGTGAGGGAATTCGGCGGCCACATTGCGGCGTACAGCGAGATCGGTGTAGGGACGACAATGAAGGTGTACCTGCCACGCGTTGCCCATGACCGGCCCGCCAAAGGATCGGCGACCCAGCGGTCTCTATCTTGGGGCGACGAGACGATCTTGCTGGTGGAGGACGATGAGTCTGTGCGCAGGGTGACGGCACGCGTGTTGCGCCGCCAAGGATACACGGTGATGGAAGCGGGCGATGCCGAAGAGGCGATGGCGCTACTGGAGAGCCACGCAAGTCGAGTGGATCTGCTGCTGACGGACGTGGTGCTTCCCGGCGCAAGTGGTCGAGCGGTTGCCGAGATGGCGGACGTCGTCTCTCCCGGCATCAAGATACTCTTTGCTTCCGGCTATACGGAGGACGCGATCCTGAGACACCGCCTGAGGGATGAAGGGGTAAACCTGCTTCAGAAACCGTTCACGATAGAGTCGCTGAGCGAGAAGGTGCGGAAGGTGCTGGATGGCGATGCGTAGGGGCGGCGCGGCGCCGAGCGCTGGGATGCCGCTGTCACGAGAAGCACGCCATGCGGCATTCTTCGTCATTGCCGTTCTGGGAGTTGTTTTCGTAGCTGAAGTATTGGTGATGCTGCTGCTGGATCGGCTGCCACCCCTCACGCCCTTAGCCGAAGCGATCCTCGATGCAACCGTCCTGCTCGTTTTTGTGGCACCCTTCGTTACCTACGTCATTGTGCGCCGCTCACACGCTGAAAGGCACGAGCGACAGCTGGAGGAGCGGTTCCGTGCGGTGGCGACGTCGGCGACCGACGCGATCATCGTTGCCGACAGCGACGGTAGGATAATCATGTGGAATCCCGCGGCCCAGAAGATCTTTCAGTACGGTGCCCGGGAGGTGCTGGGAAAACCGCTCACCGTGCTCATGCCTGAGCGGTACCGCGCCGCGCATGAAAGCGCGATGGCGCGGGTCGATGCCACCGGTGAGAGCCCGCTCAGCGGGCAGACCCTGGAATTGGAGGGGCGGCGGAAGGACGGGTCGGAGTTCCCGCTGGAGGTATCCTTGGGAACGTGGATGGACGGCGAGCGCCGGCTCTTCAGCGGCATCGTGCGAGACGTTACCGAGCGAAGATCCCTCGAGCTGCAGCTCAGGAGGTCTCAGAAGCTCGAGGCCGTAGGTCAGCTGACTGGAGGGATAGCGCACGAGCTGAACAATCTCCTGACGGTCATACTCGCGAGCTCCGACTTGGTGGCGGCCTCGATCGCGAACGGCGGTCCCCCGGCGGTCGGCGATCTCGAGGAGCTGCGAGCGGCGGCCAAGCGCAGTGCCGGTCTCATTCGGAAGCTCATGGCGTTCAGCAGACAGGAGCGGCTCAGCGTCGGTGCAATCGACCTGTCTCGAGTGGTGCGCGAGACGGTGAGGATGCTGCGCCCGCTGCTCCCGCAATCCATCACGATCCAAATCGACATAACAGGCGATGATACGGTCGTTCGGGGGGACCAGCAGGCCGTAGCACAGATCCTGACCAACCTCGTGACCAATGCCCGCGACGCGATGCCCCATGGGGGGCCGGTGCGGATTACGGTGGGGCACAAGACCTTATCGCAGAAGCTGCGCGGAAGCGATGGCACTGAAGACCCGGAGGGATATGTAGCCCTTACCGTGAGTGACGACGGACCCGGGATGGAGGAAGCCACGCTGGAGCGAGTGTTCGAGCCGTTCTTCACCACAAAAACCGCCGGTTCGGGAACCGGTCTTGGGATGGCCGTGGTCTATGGGTTGGTCAGGCAGCAAGACGGGTTCATCGAGCTGGAGAGTGAGCTGGGGAAGGGAACAGTGGTCACGGTCTTTCTTCCGCGCGCAGAGGCGGGCGAGGCGCCCCTGGCGCCGGAGCAGGCTCCCGCCGCAGCAAGGGCACAAGATGGAGGAACGGTTCTCGTGGTGGAGGACGAGGCTCAGCTCCTGAGCGTCGCCCGCCGCATCCTCGAGCGGTCGGGGTACCGAGTGCTCACGGCGGCCGACGGCCGCGAAGCGATCGAGGTGTTCAATGCTCACCGCGACGAGATCGACCTCGTGGTGCTCGACGTGGTTATGCCCCACCTGGACGGTGTTTCGGTGTACCATGCAATCCGGGCGGTGCGGCCCGAGGTACGATATCTGTTCACGAGCGGCTACACGGAGCGCGATGGGCCGGCCGCGGGGGTTGGGCTGGACCCCGAACTTCCGTTCCTTCGGAAACCCTGGACGGTGGAAGAGTTCGCGGCAAAGGTGGAAGAGATACTTGGGCCAAGCCATTCTCGCAGCAAGACCTCCTGAGCGCCGTGGTGGAAAAGCCAGCGGATAATCCGTAGCCCCGCGCCGTGGGCCGGGACCGGTCTGGCTCCGCACGGCGGGCAGGGGACGAACCTCGCCGGCCCGCCAAATTTCTGCTAAACTGAAGGGCTTCAATTACTTTGCGGTGAGCCGAGATGGCACGGATCCTCATCGTGGACGACGATCCGGCCCTCCTGAGTAGCGTGAGCCGCGCGCTCGAGCTCAAGGGCCACGAGGTGGCGCAGGCTTCCGACGGCAGGCGGGCGCTCGAGCAATTCCGCGCCCAGCCGGCGGACCTCGTCCTCACCGACATTTACATGCCGGATGTGGACGGGCTCGAGTTCACTCGGGCACTGGGCAGGGAGTTCGTGGGTGCCAAGATCGTGGCGATGAGCGGCGGGGTGCTCCAGGACAGGGATCAGGCACTGGAGATCGCGCGCCACATGGGAGCGGTCGCCACCCTCCCCAAGCCCTTTGCGCTGGAACAGCTCTATGAAGTCGTCAGCACCGTTCTTCCCGGGTCCGGTTGATGCCGTGAACCGCCCGCGGGGGGTCGGACCGTGACGCAGCCGCAGGCCACGGGCAGCGACGGGCGCCGACCCCGGGCCTCCCTCCTCGCGCAAGTGCCGGAGCAGATCCGGCGCTACGTGGAGGGGGAGGAGCGGGCCGCCGATGGCGTGGAGAGCCTGCTCGCCGATCGGCTGTTGGAGCAAAGGACCAGCGCAGAGGTGGCACTCCTCTCCTTGATGCCGGTGCTGGCTCTACTGCTCTGGGGCAAGGTGTCGGTCACCGTCCTTGGATTGTGGTTCGGAGCGGTGGCGGTGGCGACGGGCGTGGCAGTGGTGATGCGCAGGCGGCTGTCGGCCCGTGACGCGGGTCCTAGCCGAGTAGTGAACGTTGTGTGGTGGACCGCATTGGCCACCGGGGTGGCGTGGGCGATCGGGCCACTTCTGCTCTCGTCCGCGGTGCCCCTCCAGGACATGGCTCTCCTCATCGTGGTCTTTGCGGGGCTCGTGGTAGCGGCGACGGCTACCTTCGCCGCCGCTCCGCGCTGCTTCTATTCGTTCGCCGCCGCACTGTTGCTACCGCTCGGAGCAGCCATACTGGCCAACGGACAGACGCGTAGCCACGTGGTGGCCGTATTGCTCGTGGCACTCTTCGGCGGTATGGCGTCTGCGGTTTACCGGCGCACTCACGCGCAGCTCGTGAACGACCTGCGCGCCGCCGGCCAGGTGGGCGAACAGGAAGGTGCGGTGGAGCGGGAGAGGTCTTTCCTGGATGCGCTGCTGTCGAGCGCGCCCACGGCAATCGTGACGCTCGACCTGGAGGGGCGCGTAATGGGTGTCAACCCGATGTTCGAGCAATTGTTCGGGTTCACGGCGGAAGAGGCGCGGGGGCGGATCCTCAACGATCTCATCGTGCCCGAGGAGTTTCGAAGCGAGGCGGAGCTGCTGGAGGAGCAGCTGAGAGCAGGGCGGGCCGTCGTCACCGAAGTTCAGCGCCGGCACAAGAACGGACGTGCCATTCACGTTCGGGCGTCAGCGGTGGCTGCGGGGGGCGCCGCTCGAGGCACGATGTTCGTGATGTACGACGACATCACGGCGCTGAAACAGGCCGAGACGGCGCGTTTGGAGGCCGAGGCGCAATACCGCCAGCTGGTGGAAGCGGCCTCGGATCTGGTGTGGAAGGTGGATGCCGGGGGTCAGTGGACCTTTCTCAACTCGGCGTGCCAGAGCGTATATGGTTTACCGGCCGATGCTATGCTGGGTCATTCCTTGTTCGATCGCGTGCACCCCGAGGCGCTGGAGAGCGACATAGCCGCGTTTCACAAGGTGTTGGGCGGGGAGGAGCTGGCCGATTATGAGACGACGCACGTGAATGTGAGAGGTGAACGCAAGTACTTGAGCTTCGCCGCACGGCCGATCAGGAACGAGAATGGAGAGATTGTGGGGGCTCAAGGAACCGCGCGCGACGTATCGGAGCGGGCGGCGGCGCTCGATGCACTCAAGGAAGCGCGCGAGGCGGCGGAGCGCACCGCTCAGGCGAAGAGCGCGTTTCTCGCCAACATGAGTCACGAGATCAGGACGCCCATGAACGGCGTGCTGGGGATGCTGGAGCTTCTTCTCGAATCTGACCTGACACCCGAGCAGCGCTCTTCGGCGGAGCTTGCGAAGAGCTCGGCCGAGGCGATGCTCACCGTGGTGAACGACATTCTCGATTTCTCGAAGGCGGAAGCCGGCCAGATGTCGCTCGAGGAGATCGCGTTCGATCTGCGCGGGCTCGTCGATTCGGCGATACGCGTGCTGCTGCCGCAGGCGACGAGCCGCAAGATCGAGCTCATCTATGAGTTGGAGCCCGCCGTGCCGCGCACCGTACGAGGCGATCCCGGCCGCCTGCGACAGGTGCTCAACAACCTCGTGGGCAACGCGCTCAAGTTCACTCACGAGGGTGAAGTGAAGGTGGCAGCCAGCGTAGTGGGCCAGGAGGACGGAAAGGCCGTCGTCAGGTTCACCGTGCGCGATACCGGAATCGGAATCCCGGAGGAGAAACTGGAGCACATCTTCCAGGAGTTCAGCCAGGCCGACGCATCGATGACGCGCCGCTACGGCGGGTCCGGACTGGGTCTCGCGATATGCCGCCGGATCGTGGGGCTCATGGGCGGCGAGCTCACGGTGGAGAGCACGGTGGGCGCGGGCAGCGAGTTCAGCTTCGCCGTCCCGCTCAAGGTGGAGCGCGAGGGGCGTGAGCCGCAGGGTCCGCGCGCCGCTTCGCTGGACGGCATTCGAGCCCTCATAGTCGATGACAACGCTGCTAACCGCCGTATCGTGCGTGACGTGCTCCAGGAGGCCGGGATCGTCGCGGACGTGGCTTCTGGAGCGGACGAGGGGTTCGGCGTCCTCAAGCGAGCACGTCTCGACGGCGCACCCCACGAGCTGCTCGTGATCGACGCGCAGATGCCGGATCGGAGCGGGTTCGAGCTGGCGGAGACTTTGCGCGCCGATCCGGAGCTGGCTCCGCGAATCATGATGCTCACCTCGGCCGGACAACCCGGCGACGGCAAGCGATGCCGCGAGTTGGGGATCTCGGGATACTTGAACAAACCGGCGTCACGATCCGAGCTGCTCGAAGTGGCGGCGTCCGTCATGGCGCTCGAGGAGAAGCAGATCGCGGACGGCGTGCTGGTGACGCGCCACTCTGTGGCGGAGACGCGGCGATACCTCCGAATACTGCTTGCCGAGGACAACCCGGTGAATCAGCGGGTGGCGGAGGCGATACTGAACAAGCGGGGACACATGGTGCGCGTCGTCGAGAACGGACGGCTGGCCGTCGAGGCCGTCCGAAAGGAGGAGTTCGACCTCGTGCTGATGGATGTGCAGATGCCGGAGATGGATGGGCTCACGGCGACCCGGGCGATTAGACAACTCCCCGAGAAGGG
>JBHIEQ010000186.1:0-6008 GCA_046760725.1 Gemmatimonadales bacterium | reverse complement strand
CCCCCCTTGGGCTCAGGGTCCACCGATTTCCTGGCGGGAGCGACGGTCTCTCGCGATGGGTTGCGGTACTATCTCTGGACCTCCGCGCTCGTCCGCATCAACGGCGAGGCATTCGGCACCAAACGAGGCAATCAGTACCGCTATGACGCGGCGATCGGCCTGCGGCCCTGGATTCCCAGCTACACGGGCGTGGATCCGTTGTTGCTCGTGGAGTTCAACGGCGTGACCGCCGCGCGGAACGTGGTGGACCGCGTCGCACAGGCAGAGACCGGCGGTACCGTCCTCGCCGTCTCGCCCGGCTTCTGGCTCACCCTCAGGAACTGGGCTCTCCAGGGCGCCGTGAAGCTTCCCGTTTTCCGGTCGCTGCGCGGCGACCAGCCGCAGTTCGACTACACGGTGATCGTGAAGATCGAGACCCATATGTGAGGGCCTTGGAGGGGGCGTGGAGGTCGGGGGGAGTCCGCACCTTGCGGGCCGCCGTGCCAACACCGAAGATCGATACAAGTCGAATACTGGAGCAGTCGATGCGAATTAGGGTGAGTATTCCTCGGCGAGTAGTGCCGTCCCTGGTGGCCATCGCGTTCGTGGGGAGCCTCCTCCGGACTCTTGTTGCGCAAACGGCCGTTTACTATCCCGCTCGGGGCCCCGCCTGGGAGCGCCGCCCACCCGAACAGGTCGGGATGGATGCTGGGCTCCTGGAGCAAGCGATCGAGTTCGCCAAGGCGAACGAGGCGGAAGCCTCGCGCAATCTCGAGGCCAACCACTACATGAGCTTCGGCCGGGAGCCGTACGGCGAGGCCATTGGTCCCTTCAAGCCGCGCGGCGAGATGACGGGTGTCATCGTGCGCCACGGCTACATCGTGGCCGAGTGGGGGGAGCCCTTCCGCGTGGACATGACGTTCAGCGTGACCAAGAGCTTCCTGTCCACCACGGTGGGCCTGGCCTACGATCGCGGTCTCATCCGCAGCCTGGACGATCCGGTCCACCTCTACGTGCCGAACGGCGAGTTCGATTCGGAGCACAACCGCAAGATCACGTGGGATCATCTGCTCAGGCAGACGAGCGACTGGGAGGGAACGCTTTGGGGAAAGCCCGACTGGGCCGACCGGCCTCCGCGGGACCAGCCGCTCCCCGAGTACGTGAGGCGCGAGCGCAACGAGCCCGGTACTTCCTACAAGTACAACGACGTTAGGGTGAACGTGCTGGCGCTCGCGGCTCTCCACGTGTGGCGCCGGCCGCTGCCCCAGGTGTTGCGCGAGTACGTGATGGATCCCATTGGTGCCTCGAACACGTGGCGCTGGTACGGCTACGACAACTCGTGGGTGGTGGTCGACGGGCTCGAGATGCAGTCGGTGTCGGGAGGCGGTCACTGGGGAGGGGGCATGTGGATCAGTGCACGTGACCAGGCGCGGTTCGGGTATTTCACCCTGCGGCGCGGCAAGTGGGGGGACCGGCAGCTCCTCTCGGAGGAGTGGGTGAACAAGGCGCTCACACCCACCGGCGTGAATCCCGGCTACGGGTTCATGAACTGGTTTCTGAACACGGGACAGCGAATGCTTCCCAGCGCTCCGGAGAATAGCTTCTGCCACCTGGGCGCCGGCACGAACATGGTGTGCGTGATCCCCGACTATGACCTCGTGGTAGTCGCGCGCTGGATCCAACGGGACGCGATGGACGGGCTGGTTGGGCGGGTGATCGGGGCGGTGAAGGACTGAGGGGTTTCTCTACAGCTCCTCGTCCAGAGCTAGCACCGCGTTCAGTAGCACGTTCGCCCCGTTCACGATGTCCTCCGGCCGCGAGAACTCCCGCGGGCTGTGGCTTATCCCGCCCGCACTGGGAATGAAGATCATCCCGATGGGGGCGATCGGTGCCAGGCTCTGGGCGTCGTGTCCCGCGCCGCTCGGCATGCGCTGATGGCTGAGACCCAGCTCGTCGGCCGCGCGATCGATCACGCGCCGGACAGTCTCGTCGGTGGGCTGCGGGACGATCCCGAGCCGCCGGTCCACGAACGCGAACCGAGTGCCGCTCGCTTGGGCAATGCGCTCGCCCTCCGCGTGGATCGTCTCGTATAGCGCCGCGATCTTGGACCGATCGAGGTCCCTGAGCTCGAGACTGAGCTCCACCCGGCCAGGTATCACATTGGGTGCCCCGGGCCAGACCTCGATCTGTCCCACCGTACCCACCTGTCTCCCCGGCACGCCGGTCACCACACGGTTCACGGCCTGAATGAAGCGCGCGGCCGCGAGGAGCGCGTCCTTCCGCTGATCCATCGGGGTGGTGCCCGCATGATTCGCGAACCCCTCGACCGTGACGTCCCACTGGCTGATCCCCACGATCCCTTCCACGACACCGATCTGAATACCCGCGGCCTCGAGCAGCCCCCCTTGCTCGATGTGTAGCTCGAGATACGCCGCGATGTCGCCCTTCCCGCGGCGTGCGGCCTCGAGGTTTGTGGGGTCGCCTCCCAGGATCTCGATTCCCTCGGCGATGGTCTTGCCGCTGAGACTGACGCCTGCCAGCTCCTCCGGCGTGATACTTCCGGCCATGGCCTCGCTCCCGTAGAGCCCGCCCTCCTCGTTCTGGAACACCACGACCTCGATGGGGTGACGGGTCGCGATGCCGCGCTCGGAGATGGTCCATGCCACCTCGAGAGCGCTGAACGATCCTACGTTGCCGTCGTAGGCGCCGCCGTCCGGTACGGAATCGACGTGTGAGCCGAAGAGGATCGGAGGAAGTGATTCGTCGGTTCCGTCGCGCCGGCCGAGGATGTTTCCACCGGCGTCGATGGTCACCTGGAGCCCCGCCTGTCGCATTTGGTCCATGACGTACGCTCTGACGGCCAGGTCTTCCTTGCTGTACGCGAGGCGGGAGACGCCGCCCGCGGCGGTCTTGCCGAACTCGGCCTGCTCGCGCATGAGTCGGTTCAGGCGCTCACCGTTCACGCGATACTGGGGGTTAGGGAAGCGGGTGCGCAGGCCGGGAAAGGCCAGCGTGCCGGTCGCTCCGAGCATCAAGCGGTTGAAGTCGCGCCGTTTCATGGGCTCACTCCGGCGAGGTCACGCACGACGCGCGAGAGACCGGCCACGACGCGGGCCGTCCTGTCATAGTCGAGCTTGTCGGGTGTGTCCTCGGTTGTGTGATAGAAAGGATACCTGAAAGGCGCCGTGTCGCTGATCATGATCGCTCGGTACCCGTGGAGCCAGAACGATGCGTGATCCGACCAGTTCACTCCGGGGATCCATCCGGGTGAGGCGACGCCCTGGGACGGAAACGCGGTGGTCTCCCGGAACACCTCGATGCTTCTTCTCACCAGCGAGCGGGATGTGAGATTCGCCACGAAGCCGATGAAGTCGCCCCGCTTGGGATAGAACAGGTTGAACGGAAATGGGTACTTCTGGCTCCTCTCGGCGTCCGAGTAGTAGCCGATCGATTCGATCGACATCATGGCGGCGATGTCCTCGCGTCGGCGCGAGGCCCTGGCCGCGTACACGCGACTCCCCATGTGGCGCGTGTTGAAGTGCGGCGGCTCCTCGTTGACGAACAGGACGAAGCGGACCGTTCTGGCGAGCTGCTCGCTTCGGAGAATGCGCGCGAGTTCCAGTACGGCGGCAGTGCCGCTGCCGTTGTCGTCTGCGCCCGGCGCCCCCTCCGCGGTGTCGTAGTGCGCTCCCACTACGATGATCTCGTTCGGCTCCTCACGTCCCGGTAGCGACGCCTCGAGATTGCGGAAGGCCTGCGAGCCGATCTCGTAGTGTTGGGATGCCACCTGGTAACCCAGCTCCGCGAGTGTGCGCTCGAGATACCGCGCGGCGTCTTCGAGCTTCTCCGTCTCGAGGTAGTTTCGCTCGCCTATCTGACCGGCCAGCGCGACGACGTGGCTTTCGAGCCGGTCGCTGATCTCTCTCTCCTCCTGATCGAGCGGCGGCGGCGTGCCTGAGTGTGATGCTCCGGGCATCCGTATCATGTACCCCCAGGCGAAGAGCAGGAAGGCCGGCACCAGCGCCACCAGAATGATCGTCCTCAGAAGCGGTCCCCAGACGAGAGCTGCCGTGTGGAGGCCTATCCACAGAGGGAACGCGAGATCGAGCGCACCGACCACCGTGACGGACTGCACGACCTCGTCGTAGGCCCGGAAGGTGGGAACGAGCATGTGACCGATGAACGTGATCACGATGAGACCGACCCACACGTAGGCGGGCGTCCATACCTCCTTGTTTCGCTCGCGGAACGCGGGGCCGTAGAGGAACGCCGCCGTCACGAGAAACAGGACGAGGAACACGGAAGTCCACAACAACACTCCCGGAACGCGAAAGGTCGCGTTCCACCAGCGGAACAGAGCGAGGGCGGCAAGGATCCAGATTCCGGCGAGTGCGGTCTTGCGCGTCGTGCGGACCATGATGCGCCACAAATGTGCCGCCCGCACCGGTGGTTGGCCAGGGAGGGCGGAACCCGCGTATCTTCTGCTCTGATGGAGATCGCCTCCCCACCCTCGGCACATATCTCGGGCGACGACGCCGCGACAACCGCGCGCGAGCTGTTCGGGATCGAAGCGAGTGTGGAGTCCCTTCCCAGCGAACGTGATCACAACTTCCTGCTTCGCGTGGAGCGGCAGCGGCGGTTCGTGCTGAAGTTCGCGAACACCGAAGAGTCGCGCGCGGTGCTGGAGGCGCAGAACGCGGTGCTTGAGCATGTGGCCGAGCGCGATCCGGCGCTCGGCTGCTCCCGCGCGCTCGGAACGGAGAACGGCGAGGCGATCGTCGAGGCGGAGCTTGCAGGCGGTGTGCACCTGGCGGGATCGGGAGACTGGAGAGCCCGCGAGTCGCGAGGGAGCGTATGTGATCGAGCGCATGAAGGACTTGGGAGTCCTGGTCACCACAGACGGGCCGTGGAACAACGTGCTCAAGATCAAGCCACCCCTGGTGTTCACGCGGAGCGACGCGGGCGTGTTGGTCGCCGCACTCGAAAGGGTGCTGGGCGAGCCGCGCCTGAGGGTACTGGTCGAGACATGATATCGTGTCGCGCAGTGGTGCTGGCGGTGTTGTCGCTCGCGGCGGCGGGTGCGCGCGCCGGTCGGGCGCAGGTGAACGACTGGGAGAACCCGGCCGTGATCGGCAGGAACAAGGAGGCTCCTCATGCGACGTACGTCCCGTATGCCGACGTGTGGAGTGCGCTACGGCGCGATCCCACTGCCTCGCCATTCCACCTGTCGCTGAACGGAGTTTGGAAGTTCCGCTGGGTGCGGAGTCCCGCCGAGCGGCCTTTGCGCTTCTACGAGGAAGACCATGACGTGAGCGACTGGGACGACATTCCGGTCCCCGCCAATTGGGAGCTCTTGGGCTACGGCGTTCCGATCTACACGAACATCCGCTATCCATTTCCCGCCGATCCACCGCGCATCCCACACGACTACAATCCCGTGGGATCGTACAGGCGCAGCTTCACGGTGCCGGAAGACTGGAGCGGCATGCAGATCTTTCTCCATTTCGGGGGCGTCAAGTCAGCGATGTACGTGTGGGTGAACGGCAGGGAAGTGGGGTACAGCCAGGGAAGCAAGACGCCGGCCGAGTTCAACATCACCTCGTATGTCCGTCCGGGGCGTAATACGCTCGCCGTTCAGGTCTATCGCTGGAGCGACGGAGCGTACCTCGAGGGCCAGGATTACTGGAAGATCAGCGGTATCGAGCGCGGTGTGTATCTCTTCGCCACTCCGAACGTGCACGTTCGCGACTTCTTCGCGCGCGCCGATCTGGATCGGGACTACGTGGATGGGCGGTTGAGGCTGACCGTCGTGGTCCGCAACGCGCTCCCGGAGCGGTCGGCGCTCCATCGCGTTCGCGCCGATCTACTGGACGCGAACGGCCGGTCCGTGTTGCCGGCAGCTCTCACGCGAGAACTGACTTTGGAGGCGAGCGCCGAGGACACTCTAGTGTTCGAGGACAGCGTGCCGGCTCCGGCCAAGTGGACCGCCGAGACGCCGAACCTCTACTCGCTGATCCTGGTCCTGGAGG
>JBHIEQ010000185.1:0-6009 GCA_046760725.1 Gemmatimonadales bacterium | reverse complement strand
GGGCGCTGGGCACCGGGGGTCGAGGGCCGGGCGGCCGCGTCCCGTCCAGCTTCCTGCGCCCCCCGCCCTACATCTACCAGTTCCCTTCCCTCCGCCACCCGCCGATTGAAGTCGCCCATGTTCCTGGCACCGTTCGCATGGAACAGCTCGTAGCGCCGTTCCATCTCGAACATCACCCACTTCAGGGCCTGCGAGGCCTCCTTGTTATCGGTCACCACGGGATGCCGCAAATGCGGCAGCGCGTTGTACATGGAAAGCTCAACCATCTTGGGATCGACCATGATCATCCGTAGCTCCCGCGGCGTGTACCGGTAGACGAGGCTCGTGATGATCGTGTTGATGCAGACCGACTTGCCCGAGCCCGTGGCCCCCGCGATCAGGAGATGCGGCATCTTGGCGAGATCCGTGACAATGGGACGCCCCTCGAGATTCCTTCCCAGCGCCACGGGCAGCTCGCCACGGGCGCGATCCCATTCGGGCGTCTCGATCAGCTCGCGCAAGGTCACTATGCGCGGGGTCGGATTTGGGACCTCGACGCCGACCGCCGCCTTGCCAGGAATGGGCGCCACTATGCGGATCGACGGGGCGCGCATGGCTAGCGCCAAATCGTCGGCCAGGGCGGCGATCCTTCCCACCTTCACGCCGGGAGCCGGCGCAACCTCGTACTGCGTCACGACGGGGCCCGTGGTACGCCCCACTATGGAACCCTCGACCCGGAACGTCGCGAGCGTATCGATCAACACTTCCCCGAGCTGCTCGATCTCGTCCTCGCCACCGTCGCCCCTGTGCCCGCTCGGGCGACTGAGCAATTCGATAGGGGGGAGGTCTTCTTCGTCGGCCTGCATCGCCTCCGGGCCCCGGGGGCCCCGGGGGCCCCGGGCTTGCGCCCGGGGTTTGTGGGGGTCCTCGCCCTGCATCGCCTCTGGGCCCCGGGGGCCCCGGGCTTGCGCCCGGGGTTGGGGGTGCGCCCGGGGTTGGTGGGGCGCCCGGGGTTGGTGGGGGTCGAGGCGGCGAAACGGATGCCACTCCACCGTGTACATGGTGAGGGCGGAGAGGCCGAGCAGACCCACGATCACCGCCCCCGCGGTGCCGACGACCCTGGTCACCGCGACCGCGATCACGGCCGGCACGATGCCAACGAGCCTCTGCGTCATGTCCCAGCTCGCGTAGTCCGCGGGGAAGTCAGAGGCGGACCGCACTCCCGCTCCCACGGCGATGGCGAACGGGACGAGGAGCATGAGGCCGAGAAAGAGAATGGCCGTGCGCCGTAAGCTGTATGCTCTATGCTGTGCGCTGCGCGCGTAGCGGGCAAAGGGCGTGGCTCGGAGTCCCACGGCGCCTACCGAGATCCCCAGGAGCGGAATCAGGGCGGCCCCGCTTCCCAGGTAGGTCCAAAGGAACCGCCCCACGATCCGGCCCGCGGGGCCGGTGATGTCAAACGGGAGAAGTGTCAGTCCGACAAACGCGCCGGCCAGGAGGGACGCGATCGCTAGCAGTTCCTGACGGCGATCGGGCGTCCCGTGCACGCTACGCTCGATCCGGGACGGTGACGAGCCGTCCCGAGTATTGCGGGACGATAGCGTAGGAATCCACCTCGGTTGCGGCAGCCACGTCGGCTCTGAACCCCAGTTGTCTCAGGTTGCGCGCGGCGGCGCTCGCGGAGATCGCGCGCTTCCATTTATCACCGTATCGGCGCACGAGCTCGAGCGCCCCAATCGCGGCGTCGTTGAGATCCGCCGAGCGGCGCCGTCGGCCCGGGATCAGCGCCTGCGCGAACCGGCCGGCGGCATAGGCGTCCTCCAGCGCGAAGCGCCGCTCGCGCCCACTACACAAGATGACGATTTCGCCCCTTTCCTCAAAGGCCGGCCTTGCCTTCTCGACCGCCGCCGAGAAGTTCGTGGCGGATACGACATAGACAGGGTCCCCCGCTTGGGCGGCCACGATCGCCGCGGTCCCGTTCGTCGTGGCCATGACGATGGTCTTCCCCTCCACCACCTCGCGCGTCATCTCGCGCGGCGAGTTGCCAAGGGCGAACCCCTCGATGCGCTCCATGCGGCGCTCGCCCGCGAGCAGCACCGAGTCCTTCTCCAGGTTGGCGGCGAGTCTCAGGGCCTCGTCGGCCGTCGCCGCGGGTACCACCGCCCGGGCGCCGTTTCCGAGAGCCGCTACCACAGTGGTGGTGGTGCGCAACAGGTCCACCACGAGGACAGGGCGCTCCGCGACGTCGGCGGCGGTTACGCCCAGGGGTGTAAAGAAGACCGAGAGCCTCATTCGGCGGGGTTGAAGAGGGCCGGCTCCCGCTCGAGGAACTTGGTGTCCACGTTCCCCGACTCGAAATCTGGATGGTGTATGACCCGCCTGAGAAACGGGATCGTGGTGCTCACTCCTTCTACGATGAACGAGTCGAGCGCCTGGCTCATGCGCGCCAGCGCCTCCGCGCGCGAGTTGCCATGAACGATAACCTTGGCGATGAGCGAGTCATAGTAGGGCGGGACGGTGTATCCCGCGTAGATGTGCGTATCTACCCTCACTCCGGGGCCGCCGGGCGGATGAAATGCCGTGATGGTACCGGGAGAGGGTTGGAAGTTGCGCTCGGCGTCCTCAGCGTTCACGCGACACTCGATGGCGTGACCCCTGAGCCGCGAGCTGTTGAACGTGAGGCCGAGCGGTTCGCCCCCGGCCACACGCAGCTGCTCCTTCACCAGATCGAAGCTGGTCGCCATCTCAGTAACCGGATGCTCGACCTGAATCCGGGTGTTCATCTCCATGAAATAGAAGTGGCGACCGGCGTCCAGCAGGAACTCGACGGTGCCAGCTCCCACGTAGCCGATCCGCTCGGCCAACCGGACCGCCGCCCTTCCCATCTCCTCCCGCAGCTCCTGATCGAGCGCGGGGCTCGGCGCCTCCTCTACCAGCTTCTGATGGCGCCGCTGCACGGAGCAGTCGCGCTCGCACAAGTGCATCACATTGCCGTGCTTGTCGCCCATCACCTGGATCTCTACATGGCGCGGGCGCTCCAGGTACTTCTCGATGTACACGTCTGCAGACCCGAACGCCGCCAGCGCCTCGTTCCGCGCGAGCTGGAACGCCTGGAGGAACGACTCGGTATCGTGCGCCACGCGCATCCCCTTGCCCCCGCCACCCGCAGCCGCCTTGATGATCACCGGAAACCCGATCTCGTGAGCCACCGCCAGTGCGTCGTCGCTGTTGCCTATGGCGCCGGGCGATCCGGGCACCACGGGCACGTCCAGCTCCATCGCCAGCCTGCGCGCCTGCGCCTTGTCTCCCATCTGGCGGATCTGATCGGCGGTGGGTCCGACGAAGGTGATGTTGGAGGCGGTGCACGTCTCGGCGAAGGCCGCGCTCTCGGCCAGGAACCCGTAGCCCGGATGTATGGCGTCGGCACCGGTGATCTCGGCCGCGGCGATGAGACTGGGGATCCTGAGATAGGAGAGCCGCGCGGGAGCCGGCCCGATGCAGACGTCGTCATCGGCGAAACGCACGTGCAGACAGTCGCGATCCACCTCGCTGTACACAGCCACCGCTTCGATTCCCAGCTCGTGGCACGCACGAATCACCCGCAGGGCGATCTCCCCGCGGTTCGCTATCAAGACCCTTCTGAACACGGTGCTAGGGCGTCATTCCCTCGATGCCGCCGCCCGAGTCCGACCCCATCATCTCGTCGGCGAACGTCTGATCCGACGTCCCGTCGATGCCGCTCACCTTGAGCGCGAACTCGTTCGGGTTCGTGGAATAGAACAGGGCGCTCTCGTAGCTTATCTGGCCGTCCTTGTACCACTTCATGAGCGACTGATCGAACGACTGCATCCCGTACTGGACCGTGCCCTCCTTGATCAGGTCGGGAATGTTGAGCGCCTTCTCCGGGTCGCGGATGTTGTCCTTGACCGCGGCGGTGTTGATGAGGATCTCGCACGCGGGAACCCGGCTGTTGCCGTCCTTCGTCGGCACGAGGCGCAGGCTCACCACGGCCTCGAGCGCGGTCGAGAGGAGGCTGCGCACCCCGGCGTGCTCGTGAGGAGGGAAGAAGGAGATCACGCGGTTGATGGTCTGGGTCGCGTCCGTCGTGTGCAGCGTCGAGAATACCAGGTGGCCCGTGTCTGCGGCCTTCATCGCCGTGTCTAGTGTCACCCGGTCACGGATCTCGCCGATCAGGATCACGTCGGGGTCCTGCCGGAGAACGTGGCGCAGCGCCGCATCGAAAGACAGGGTATCGGTCCCCACCTCGCGTTGAGAGATGTTCGCGTTCCCGTCTCGATGCAGGAACTCGATCGGATCCTCGATGGTGATGATGTTGCAGCGGCGGTTCTGGTTTATGTGATGGATCATCGCCGCGAGCGCCGTGGATTTCCCTGACCCCGTGATACCGGTGACCAGGACGAGACCGCGCGGCTTGAGCGAGATGTTTTCCAGCACCTCGGGGAGATGCAGTTCGCGAATCGTCTTCACCTCGTAGGGGATCGCCCGGAACACGAAGGCCAGACTGCCACGTTGCTGATAGACGTTCGTGCGAAACCGGCCCACTCCCGGGACGCCGATCGCGAAGTCCGCCTCCTTGTGCTCGGCGAATTCCTTCACCTGCCGCGGCGTCATGAGCTGCTCCGCCAATCCCTTGAGCTCCTCGGGCTTGAGCGGCGCCTGATTCACCGCCTGGAGATCGCCCGCCACTCGGATCGTCGGCGGACGGCCCACCTTGAGGTGGAGGTCGGAGCCCCCCGCCTGCACCATCTGGGTGATCGCTGCCTTGAACTTGAACGGCGGGGCTTCCCGCGCTGCTTCCTGTACTGGTTCAGCCATTTGGATCCACCCGGAATAGCACTTGTCCGAACTCTACGGGCTGCGCGTCCTGCACAGCGATCTCCTTGATTATACCCGAGACTTCGGCGTCGATCGGGTTCATGATCTTCATCGCCTCGACGATGCACAAGGTCTGGCCCACACTCACTCGGCTCCCGACACGCACATAAGGATCGGCGCCCGGCTCCGGCTGAGCGTAGAAGGTCCCAACCATGGGGGACTTGATCTCGACGAGGTGGGCGGAGGGAGCCTCCGCCGCCGCGGCCGGCGCCTCCTCACCTTCGCCAGCGTGAGCCGGCTGCGCGACCACAGCCGGTGGTGCCCCGGCGGCCGCAGACGGCACCGCGGTGACGGGAGAAGCGGCAACAGGATTCCCCCGGCTCACCTGATAACTGGTCGGCGTCGCGTTCCCGAACGCCGTGTCCTTCGAGACGCGAATCGTGGTGCTCCACAGGTTCTTGCGCACCTCAATCGACCCCGCGTTCGAGGAGTTTAGGAGCTCAAGCAGCTTCTCCAAGACCTTGAAGTCGATCATACGCGCTCGAGGTACTTGTCTTCGCGACGGTCCACCCTGATCATCTGACCCCGCTCGATGAAGAGCGGCACCTGCACGACCGCCCCGGTCTCCAGCTTGGCGGGCTTGGTGCCGCCGCTCGCGGTGTCGCCCCTGACACCCGGATCAGTCTCCACCACTTCGAGCTCCACGAAGAACGGCAGCTCGATCATGATCACCTTCTCGTCGTGCACCAGACCGGAGCATTCCATGCCTTCCTTGAGGTAACGTAGCTGCTCGTCGCCAATCACTTCATCGTCGATCGGTATGTCCTCGTACGTCTGCATGTCCATGAAGTGGTACAGGTGCCCGTCGTGATACGAGTACTGCACCGGCCGCCGCTCCAACCGCACCTCGTCGACCCGCTCGCCAGCCGTCCACGTTCGGTCAATCACCGCACCGGTCTTCACGTTCTTCAGCCTGCTCCGGACAAAGGCCCCGCCCTTGCCCGGTTTGACATGCTGGAAATAGACAATCTGGTACAGCCGGCCGTCAAATCGGATGACCATGCCGTTGCGGAAGTCGGATGTGGTTGCCATGCGGTTGCCTGTACGCTGTGCGCTCTCTCCTCACCCCACCACCCTCAACTCTGTCTCCCCATCCGTCAACAGTTCGGCGCCGTCCCGCCCCAAGTGTACATC
>JBHIEQ010000184.1:0-6033 GCA_046760725.1 Gemmatimonadales bacterium | reverse complement strand
GCATGCCGCGCTTCTCCTGGATCATCACCGAGTGGAGAAACGCGGTCATCGTGAGCCACGGCAGAAAGCTTGCGTTCTCAACGGGATCCCACGCCCAGTATCCGCCCCAACCAAGCTCGACGTACGCCCACCACATGCCGAGCGTGATCCCGACCGAGAGGAACAGCCACGAGGCCAGCGTCCACTTGCGGATCGCGAGCAGCCATCCCGCGTCCAGCCTTCTCGATATCAGCGCCGCCACGGCGAACGCGAAGGGGATCGTGATGCTGATGTACCCCAAGTAGAGCATCGGCGGGTGTACCACCATGCCCGGATTCTGGAGCTGGGGATTCAGCCCGTTCCCGTCCACCGGCGTGAACGGAAGCCTCTCGAATGGGTTCGCGGCGAACACCAGAACCACGACGAAAAACAGCGTAACTACAGACGTCACCGCCGCCACATAGGGCATGAGGTGCTCGTAGCGGCGCGATGTGAGCCACTGGGCGAGCGCGGCGAAGAGAGTGAGCACCAAGGCCCAGAACAAGAGACTCCCAGCCTGGCCCCCGTAAAAAGCCGCGATCGCATAGACGGTCGGTAGATCGCGGCTCGTGTACCTCGCGACATACGAGACGTTGAAGTCGTGGCGCAGGAGTGCAACCATGAGACCCAATGACGCCACCGCGATCACCGCCAAGAGGGCGTACGTCGTACGCCTCGCGCTCGTGATCAGCTCGGGCCGCCGCGTGCGGCCGCCCAAGAACCCGACTACACTCCCCCAAGCCGCGAGCGGCAGGGCGACCCACAGCATCAATTGCCCGAGTATGGTCATGGCTTAAGCTTCCGGCGCAGCCTCGTAGCGGGAACCGCACTTGGCGAGAAGCGACGTCGCCCTGAAGGTGCCGTCAGCGCCCAACCGACCCTCCACCACCACCTCCACATCGTCGGTGAACGTGTCGGGAGCTATGCCGCGATAGACCACGGGATAGATCTGATCACCGTCCGTGATCTGGAAGGTGATCGTCCGGGTGGCGACGTCGCGCGTGATAGTGCCGTGGACCACCTGCCCACCTATCTTCACCCCCACGTTGTGCATCGTGGGATCGGCCGCAACCTTCGCAGCGAGCTCCGAGGGCGTGAGGAAATAGACGCCCGTCTCCCTAATGCTTGACGCCATGAGCACGCTCATCGCCCCGGCGACGAGGACGGCCCCGATGATGAACTTGGTTCGTGGTTTCATGGCTCGAATATACCCAGAGCTATCGGCCGAAAGATGCTAGAAATCGTGAATGGTTCTTCATAAATCAAACAGAATACCGCGCCCAGTAAAGGGCTGTGTCCACGGCCCGTCTCCATTCTCCGTATCCCGCCGGATCCCCCCGCCGCTCGGGCTCGAACCGCTCGTAGCGTCTGGTACCCACAAACTCCTCGGGTGAGCCCCAAACGCCCGTGGCCAGCCCGGCTAGGCCTGCGGCGCCGAGTGCCGTGGTCTCCACCATGTCGGGGCGAGCGACCGGGGCTCCCAGGGTATCGGCCTGGAACTGCATGAGCCAGCCGTTCTGTGAGGCTCCCCCATCCACCCTGAGATCGGAGAGCGGGACCCCAGAAACGCGGTACATCGCGTCAGCCACGTCCTTGACACTGTACGCCATGGCCTCGAGCGCGGCGCGAACGAGATGCGCTCTCCCTGTTCCCCGCGTGACACCCACGATCGTGCCCCGCGCGTTTGCCTCCCAATGGGGAGCCCCCAGTCCCACGAACGCGGGAACGAAATGGACTCCGCCCGTGCTCTCGACGCTCCCGGCCAATGCCTCCGTCTCCGCGGCGTCTTGCACGAGACCCAGCCCGTCTCTCAACCACTGCACAGCGGCTCCGGCAATGAAGATCGACCCCTCGAGTGCGTAGGCCGGCGCGCCTTCGGGATCGCACCCGACAGTGGTGATCACTCCACGGTCCGAGCCGGTCGGCCGCTTCTGACCCACGTTCATCAGCAGGAATGCCCCGGTCCCGTACGTACACTTGGCCTGTCCGGCCTCGAAGCATCCCTGGCCAAACAGTGCCGCCTGCTGATCGCCCGCCATCCCAGCCACCGGTATCGCCGCACCCAGGTGCTCGGGATCGGTCTCTCCCAAGATCTCGCTCGAGCCCTTGACCTCGGGCAGCGCGGCGCGCGGCACGCCGAACAGATCGAGCAGATCGTCCTCCCAGTCGAGCCGGTCGATGCCGTAGAGCATGGTGCGTGAGGCGTTGGTGTGGTCGGTTGCGAACACCGCGCCCGACGTGAGACGGAAAATGAGCCATGAATCGATCGTGCCGAAGACGGCATCGGCATTCAGTGCGCGCTCCCTCAGCCCGTCAACGTTGCGTAGGAGCCACTCGATCTTGGTGCCGGAGAAATAGGGATCCCACACGAGACCGGTGCGGCGGGCCACATACTCGTCGCCCAGCTGGTCTCTGAGTTCCTGGCAGCGCCCCGCCGTGCGGCGATCCTGCCACACGATGGCCCGGTAGAGCGGCTCGCCGGTCGCGCGATCCCAGGTGACCACCGTCTCGCGTTGGTTCGTGATACCGATGGCCGCAGGGATCTCGCCTGCCTGCTCGACCGCTTCCCTCGCAACTGTTAGCGTAACCCGCCAGATCTCCTCGGCGTCATGCTCGACCATGCCGGGCTCCGGGAAATGCTGGGTGAACTCGCGGTAGCTGCGGCCAATCACCTCTCCCGACTGGGAGATGACGAGAGCGGTGGAGCCCGTCGTGCCCTGGTCCAGCGCAAGTACGGATGTCACGCCGCGCCGCCCCCTCCTTCACTCGGCGACGGACGGCCACGGAGGGCCGTGAACGGGGGCTCCAGCACACCTCGGTCCGTGATGATCGCCGTCACCAGCTCGGCCGGCGTCACGTCGAACGCGGGATTGTACACCTCCGCCCCCGGGGCAGCCGGAATCTCCGCGGCCGCGCGCTGCTCGATGGGAATCGCGTCGCCGCTCGGGATCGCGGGGTCGATCGTGCTCATCGGAGCGGCCACATAGAAAGGAATAGCGTGATGCCGCGCCGCGAGAGCCAGAGCATAGGTGCCGATCTTGTTGGCCACATCGCCGTTCGCCGCGATACGGTCGGCGCCGACCAGAACCAGCGTGATCTCACGGCGGCTCATGAGCGAGGCCGCGGCGCCGTCCACGATCACGCGGCAGGGGATGCCGAGCTTGGCAAGCTCCCACGCGGTGAGCCGCGCTCCCTGTTCCAGCGGCCTGGTCTCGCAGGCGACCACGGAGATTCCTTTCCCTTGCTCGCGGGCCACGGTCACGACGCCGAGCGCCGTCCCGATCCCGCCCGTGGCGAGCGCTCCGGTGTTGCAGTGCGTCAACACCGTGGCACCATCGGGCATGAGCCCTGCCCCCGCCTCGCCGATAGCCCGGCACATCGCGATCTCGTCTTCCCGGATCGCTTGAGCCTCAGTGCGGAGCGCGAGCACGGCCTCGGCAGCGTTCCCGCGCCCTCCACCAACCTCCAACACGCGGAGCGCCACCCGCTCCATGCGATCTATCGCCCAGCCGAGATCGGCCCCCGTGGGCCGCGCGGCACGAAGCCTCGCCGTGCTGTCCCTCACCCAAGCCTCCGTCAGCCGGCCCGCGCTCGCTGCCACCCCGGCCGCGGCCGCAAGCCCCATCGCCGCCGCCACTCCGATCAAGGGCGCCCCGCGCACCCGGAGTGATCGGATCGCCTCGACCATCGCGTCGATCGAGTCGATCTCGAGATAGACCTCCTCGGCCGGCAGCCGTGTCTGATCGAGCAGCCGCACCGCACCCGTCGGCGCCCAGTCGACGACGGACGGGACGGGATGAGGCAATGCGGTGCCGTGCGGGAGGACCGGGATGCTGCTAATCCTCCAGCGTGAACCCCACCTTCATCACCGTCTGCCACTCCGCCACCTTCCCATCCTCGACCTTGGCGTGGATCTCGTTGAGTTCCAGCCATCGCATGTTTCTCACTGTCTTGGAGGCTCGGGCCAGCGCCTTGGAGACGGCATCCTCGATGCTCTTCGAGGAGGTGCCGCAGAGCTCGATCATCTTGTAGGTGTGGTCAGGCATTGGGGCTCCTATTGGTTCAGGATCAGGCGATGGGCCGGAAGACGGCACAACGGCAGCACGGCACTACAGTACGGTCCCGTCACCCCGTAGCACCGTCCCCCTCACGGCTCCAGCCGCGAATCGTAGCTCATCGCGAACTCCAGGAACTTCGAGATCGCAACCATGTCTTCCCCGACGTAGCGGACGCTGTGAGCATCAGTGCGCTCCACGATCGGCAACAGCGCGAGTACCTGAGACGGTCGATAGCTCTTGAAGCGGAGGTCCAGGGTTATCGGCCGGGAGAGCACCAGAGGCTCGAAGTCTCCGAGCCGCTCCAGGGCGACCCTCGTCTTCTCCTCGATGAGGCGATAAGCCGCTTCGGGTGTCAGCGTCCTCGCGGAATGGAAGCCATAGTTCCATTTGACTACTGCTCCCTCGATGTCGCCGATAATCGCCTGGGCCTCGGCGACCGCCGCATCACCGCCTGAGATCATGACCACGGGGACCCCGAAGTGCCCGGCTATCGCGGCGCTGATCCCCGCCTCGGGCATGGAGCGGCCGTTGAGACGCACGTCGGCGAGGCGTGCCGACGAGATGGTGTGCGCGCGGACGCCCTCGGGATTAGTGGTACCGGCGTGATACCCGATGAGGATCGCCGCATCGAACGTGGAGTCGATCCCCTGCATCATCATCAACGGTCGCGGCCACGAGCGCACGATCTGTATGTCGGGCGGGAACAGCTCGATCAGGAGATTCTCGCCGTTGCCGTGCGAGTCACTCACGAGTACCTCCGCGACACCAGCGGCCCGCGCACCGCGCACCGCGGCCAGCACCTCCTGTGTCATGAACTCACGGTATCGGCCGTACTCGAAGCCTCCCGGGCCCAACTGGTCCCCCGTGACCACGCCGACCACGCCTTCCATATCAGCGGAGATGTAGAGCTTGCGGTCCGCCCCCGCCCCGGCCCCCGCCACCTGCGCGCGGAGCCCGCTCGACGAGAGGGGAACGAGAACGAGCAGGGCCAGCGAACGTAATAGTAAGACACGCATGGCAACCCCTCGCATCACGGCAGAGATGGGAGGGAAGCTACTCAGCGGTTCGCTTCGAGGGAACGATGATCGCTTTCGTCACCGACTGCCGCTCCACGTCCAACAGTGCCCGGCCCGCTTCCTCCAATCCATACCGACCCCCGATCACCCGCGCGAAGGGAAACCGCTGCCAGTGCTTGGCAAGCAGTGCGAGTCCGCGGGCGAAGTGTCCAGCCTCGGTTCCCCACTGGCCGCGCACGTCGGCGTGTTTGCGGTTGATGTCTATGTGGGGGTTGATCATCGCGGGTCCCACGTCCGTGTAATGCCCCGCGATAACGTAGGTGCCTCCGTCGCGCAACAGCCTGAAACCCTCCTCCAGCGCATCGGGGTTGCCCGCCGCCTCTATCGCCACGTCCACGCCCCGCCCTTCGGTCAGCCCCATGACGCGGGCCTCCCGCTCCTCGCTAGGATCGTCGTCGAGTGACAACACGACGTCCGCACCCATGGCACGCGCCAGCCCTAGCCGCGCCTCGGGCGCGCCAATTGCCACGACACGTGCCGCGCCGCGGAGCGTGCTGAACGCGACCGCGGCCAGCCCCACGGGTCCCGTGCCCTGCACGAGCACCGTGTCGCCCAGTCTAATGCCCGCACGGTCAACGGCTGCGAAACCGGTGAACAACCCGCATCCACCGCCGATCACGTCGTCCGAGCCCAGGGGCTCGGGGATCTTGAACACCTTGACGCCGGGCTTGAGATAAATCCGCTCGGCCCACCCGCCCAGCGGGCCGTCCTCAAAGGAGTACGTGATCCCGTACACCTTCCGGCTGGGACACCGGTTCGGCTGCTTGGCGACCAGACAATACCAGCAGTCGTTGCACGTCTCCGCCACGTCGTAGAACGTGACGACGTCTCCCTTTGCAATCGGCTTACCCAGGAAGTCGTGCGTCACCGCGTTCGCCCTG
>JBHIEQ010000183.1:0-6043 GCA_046760725.1 Gemmatimonadales bacterium | reverse complement strand
CGCCACACCGGCACTCCACCCCCCGAACCGTTGCGCCACTGCGATCGCCCCGGTGACGCCCGCGCTTGTGCCAACGTTCGAGACAGGGAACGGCAGGAAGTTCTGAGTCATCGCCTGTAGCAGGGGAAGCTGACCAGTCTCGACCCGCTCCGTGCCCGTCGGCACGTTGAACTGAACCGAGAACACGGCGACGTCTCGACCCAGCGTGTACGCCCCTCTCACCTCCGTGTCGGTGAACCCACTCAGGTCAACTCGCTCGCCGTCCACCGAGCGCAGCTCGGTTATGGCGTAGTTCGTGCTCACGTCCACGAATACGCGACGCCCGATCGGCACTCCACCCACGAACCGGAACACCGCCTGCGAGGCTCTCCGGAGCCTGATCCCCTCACCGAACAGAACGGAGCGGGCCTCCGCACCTGCGGTTCCCCGAGCTTCGGGGTAGATGGGCGACTGGGCAGCGGCCGAGCCCCCCACCAAGAAAAGAGCCACACCCAACAAGACGAGAACACCACTCATGGACGGCGGATCCTGATGAAAACCCTGATCAGGGGGAACTGATCCTGCCCCCCGACCTCCCCCACACCGTCCCGGCCACCCGGAGGAGTCTCACCGCTGGGAGTCTCCGCCTGATCTCCCTGGCTCATGGCGTTCCCCATCACCTCGTTGAGATTGTCCGCGAGAAACGGTAGATCAGCCGGGAGAAGCACGTCCAGCAACTCAGCAACGCCGGGAAGCGTTGTCTGATCGGCCTCCATCATGTTCTCGGCGGCCTGCTCCTCCTCGGCCGCAGCCCGGAAACCGGGATCCTCGGACCGCGCACGCCGGAACGCCCTCCTGGCGGCGACCAGGTTGCCGGCGTCCTCGGCCTCGAGGCCGCGGCCGAACTCTAGCAGCGCCTGGATGCTCGCTGTGGGACGTTCCATGATGAGCTCGCGCTCCGCCTCGGTGATGGCGACCCGCATCTCGCCTAGCAGACCGAGCACAACGGCTTTTTCCATGTCGAACAGCTGCCTCAGCTCATCCTGCGCCGAGGCTTCGCCGGCGATCTCGACGGTAGCGGTGCGCACCGCTCTCGCGCTGAGCTTCAGATCCTCGACCCCCGCCAAACTCAAGAGGTCACCCTGAAGCACATGCTCGGCGCGCAGCAGGCGGCCCGACCGCGCACCGGTCGCAGGATCCACGCGGCCCGACTGGACGAGACGAAGCTCGTCGAGCAGGACCTGAACCGCCTGTCGCTCCAGGACACGAACCGCCGACACTCGACTCAGATCCGTGATCACAAAATGAGCCAACGCACGTTCGAGGGGCCTGAGCGCCGTGTCGCTCCCCTCGTAGCGAAACGGCATGACGCCGATCGTGTTGGGCTCCGGCGCCAGGTTGGTGAGCCGCACCTCTTCGGCGATCGCCCGCCGCGCCGCCTCGTGCAGCTCGCGCCGGTGAAGCAGGCGGACCCGGCCGTCCAGCTGGCCTCTCACGGAACGCGGCAGGCGCTGCCCTTCGAGAGCCTCGTAGATCACTCGTGCTGAATCGAGATGCCCCAGCCCCTCGTATGCCGCGCCCAATCCCAGTTGGGCCCTCGGATCCTCGGGTGCCTCGCGAACGAGCGCACCGAACGCCTCCCTCGCCTCATCGAACTGTGACATCGCGAGCATTCCCCGCGCTCGACCGAGCGGGCTGTCGGGGTGCACCGTCCCCAATCCGACGCAGCCCGCGAGCAGCAGCGACAGGGCGAGCGACAGCGTCGGTCCGGAGACCTCTAGGCGTGCAGTCATAGATCCCCTGCTGGGCGCGGCAGGATTGGTCGCGGGACCGGCGGTCAGCGGCCCACCGCTTCCGGGGAACACAACAAAAGTCCCAGTCGGTCCACATGATGGCAAGTGCTATGCCGGCCGAAGCACTAATCGCACCTAACTGCCCTGCAACTACTTACGGGTCCGAAGGGTGGCGCAATGTGATAGCGGTCACGCGCGCCCAATTGGATTCAAAGCACCATGTTTCGCCCGCTCGAACCCCCACCCACGGCCCCGGAGCTCTCAAGAAACCCTATCTTGGCTCAATGCAACGGCCTGAGTAGCTTTTGCCGTGCCTATGGCCGATATCTCGCTGAGCAGCAGCCGCATGCTCCTCATGGCCGGCACGGCGAACCGCCCGCTGGCCGAGGAGATCGCGCAGTGTCTCAACCAGCCACTGTGCAGCGTCACTCTCCGCCGGTTCGCGGACGGCGAGATCTTCGTCAAGATTGACGAGAACGTCCGGGGTCAGGATGTGTTTATCGTGCAGCCGACCAATCCGCCGGCCGAGAACGTGCTGGAACTGTTGATTCTGATCGACGCGGCGAAAAGGGCGAGTGCCGCGAGGGTGACCGCCGCAGTGCCGTACTTCGGCTATGCCCGCCAGGACCGCAAGGATCAGCCGCGGGTGGCGATCAGCGCCAAGCTGATGGCCAACCTGATCACGACCGCCGGCGCCGACCGCGTGTTGGGGCTGGATTTCCACCAACACCAGCTTCAGGGGTTCTTCGACATTCCGGTGGACCACCTGTATGCCGCGCCGGTCCTCGTACAGCATTACCGGGAGAAACAGCTCCACAAGCCGGTCGTAGTGGCGCCGGACGTCGGCGGGGCCAAGATGGCCCGCGGCTTCGCCAAACGGCTCGACGCGAGCCTGGCGATCATAGACAAGCGGCGCCCCTCCGCAAACGTGGCCGAGGTCGTGAACGTGGTGGGTGAAGTGAAGGACCGGGACTGCCTGATCGTGGACGACATGATCGACACGGGCGGCACGATGGCGGAAGGCGTTACGGCACTCAAGGGCCTCGGAGCGAGGGAAGTCTATTGTTGCGCGTCGCATCCCCTGCTCTCGGGGCCTGCGGTCGAGCGGCTCACCGCGGCACCGGTGACGGAGGTGGCGGTCACGAACACGATTCTGGTTCCCGAGGGGCGGAGGTTCGACCGGCTCAAGATCCTGTCGATCGCACCGCTGTTCGCACAGGCGATAAGATCCACACACAGCGACCAGTCGGTGAGTTCGCTGTTCGACTGAGGAATGACCGAGAATGGCTGAATCAGTGAAGGTACAGGCGGAGCGCCGCAGCACTACGGGTAAGGGAGCGGCCCGTCAGCTGCGCAAGGCAGGAAAGATCCCGGCGGTGCTGTACGGGCACGGACGAGAGACTGAGCCGCTCGCGGTCCCGGCGCTCGCGCTGGAGAAGGTGCTCCACGGCATCTCACCAGGTTCCACGGTGATCGACCTCAAGGTCAACGGGGATACGAGCAAGGTGCTGATCCGCGAGATCCAGCGACACCCGACGAAGAAGACCATCACTCATCTCGACTTCCTCGAGATCCACGCGGGCGAGGTGCTACGGCTCGACATCCCGCTCAGACTGGTGGGATCCCCTGCCGGTGTGAGAAACGGCGGCGGCGTGCTGGAGCAGTTCATGCGAGACATCTACATAGAGGTCCTGCCAAAGAACATCCCGGAGCGTGTGGAACTGGACGTCACGGATCTGGAGATCGGACACTCTCTCCACGTAAAGGATGTGGAGGTGCCGGACGCCAAAGTGCTGAGCGAGCCGGAGGCCACGATCTGCACGGTCGTGCCGCCGAGGGTGGAGGAGGAGAGACCGGTCGTCGAGGCGGAGGAAGAGGAGGTAGAGGAGCCCGAGCTGATTCGCCGCCCGAAGGCAGAGGAGGCGGAGGCGGAAGAGGGAGCGGAAGAAGCATCGAGCGAGGAGTAATCGCTGCGCGCCATCGTCGCGCTGGGAAACCCGGGCCTCACGTACGTCAATACCCGGCACAACGCGGGGTTTGTATTGGGGGACGCCCTCGCCCACGCTTGGGGCCTGCCAGCGTTCCGACCGGAGGGCCGCGCCCTCGTCACCGAAGGTGGCGTCTCCGGCGAGAGTGTGACCCTTATCAAGCCGCAGACGTACATGAACCTGAGCGGCTACGCCCTCGATATCTTGTTCCAGCGAGGTGACTTCGAGGCGGCCCGCGACCTCCTGGTATTGGTGGACGACGTTGCGCTGCCCATGGGGACATTTCGCATCCGGGCACGCGGCTCGGCCGGGGGCCACAATGGGCTCCTGAGCATAGAGGACGCCCTCGACTCTCAGGAGTATGGGCGCCTGCGCATAGGGATCGGACCGCTGCCCGAGGACGCGGAGGATCAAGCCGAGTTCGTGCTGGCACCCTGGTCGGAAGAGGAGAGTCGTGTGCTCGCGGAGCTCCTTCCAACGATGATGGACGCAGTGGAATGCTGGCTCGCCGAGGGCATCGACACCGCGATGAACCGTTACAATAGACGAGGAACCGAGCGTGACTGATTTCGCTTTCCTGCCGAACACCGCGATAGCGACCGGGCTGTTCGGCCTGGCGGCGGCGTGGCTCATCTTCTTATTCATGCGGCGGCACTCCGCCGGCAACGAGCGGATGCGCGAGATCCAGGAACTCGTGCACGAGGGGGCAATGGCCTTCTTGAAGCGCGAGTACACCTACCTAGTCCCCTTCCTCGCCGTCGTAGCCGCGCTCCTCGGCATCACCATAGGTTGGTCCACGGCCCTGGCATACCTGGGTGGCGGCACTTGCTCGATCCTCGCCGGGTTCTTCGGAATGAAGTCGGCCACACGAGCCAACGCTCGCACGAGCGAGGCGGCGCGGGAACACGGCCAGGCAACCGCCCTGCGCGTCGCGTTCAACGGAGGCTCGGTGATGGGCCTCTCGGTGGCCAGCCTGGGCCTCCTCGGCATCGGCATCGTCATGCGCGCATTCCTCGGCACGCCCGACACCGAAGCCGCCTGGCGTGCCTTCAGCGAGGTGATCACCGGATTCGCCATGGGAGCGTCATCTATTGCCCTCTTCGCCAGAGTGGGCGGAGGGATCTACACCAAGGCGGCGGACGTCGGCGCCGACCTGGTCGGCAAGGTCGAGGCGGGCATACCGGAGGACGACCCGCGCAACCCGGCAACCATAGCCGACAACGTGGGAGACAACGTGGGAGACGTCGCCGGCATGGGAGCGGACATCTTCGAGAGCTACGTAGGCGCCGTCATCGCGACGATCGCCATCGCGGCAACGAGTCCCGCGATCACCGAGCGCATGGCCGCCGTGGCGCTCCCGATGCTGTACATACTGAGCGGTCTCGCCGCGAGCCTCGTGGCCATTTGGCTCTTCCGCTTGCTCGAGCGCCTGAGTCCGGCAGCGGCCCTGCAAGGGGCGACCTTCATTTCAGCCCTCGTGTTCATGGCCGCGGCGTACTTTATCACGAGCGTCGTGGATGTGGGGCTGACCAACGGCGACGGGACCCCGAACGTGTTGGGGCCGTTTTGGGCAGTAGTCGTGGGTACGCTGGCGGGAGTGATGATCGGTCTCGCAACACAGTACTACACGGCGGCGAAGCCGATCCGCACGATCGCCGAAGCCTCTTTGACGGGTCCGGCAACGAACATCATCTCCGGTTTGGCCGTGGGAATGCGCTCCACCGCGGTCCCACTGCTTCTCATCTGCGGCGCGATCTACATAGCCTTCAACAGCGCCGGGCTCTACGGCATCGGCATCGCGGCAGTGGGCATGCTAGCCACGGTGGGCGTGACGATGTCCGTCGATGCGTACGGCCCGATCGCCGACAACGCCGGCGGGATCAGCGAGATGAGTGGTCTGGGACCCGACGTCAGAAAGATCACGGACAGCCTCGACGCCTTGGGCAACACGACGGCCGCGATCGGGAAGGGATTCGCCATAGGCTCCGCCGCGCTCACCGCCCTCGCCTTGTTCTCAGCCTACACCAATGCGGTGACACCGCAGGGCACGCCGCCGATCATCCTGGACATCGTCAATCCGAAAGTCGTGATCGGCGTCTTCCTGGGCGCCATTATGCCGTTCTTCATCGCCTCCTCCACCATGACCGCAGTGGGTCGTGCCGCCGAAGGTATGGTCCAGGAAGTGCGGCGTCAGTTCAAGGAGATCGTGGGTCTCATGGAGGGAAAGGCGAAACCCGACAGCGCGCGCTGTGTTGATATTTCCACCAGAGCTGCGCTTCGGGA
>JBHIEQ010000182.1:0-6071 GCA_046760725.1 Gemmatimonadales bacterium | reverse complement strand
TTGGCGCTCGTGGACCCGGGCGCACAAGCGAGGCGCTTTCTTTTTCAGCACGAACGTTCAGTTCCTCAACTACTGGGGTCTCAATTTCGACACGTTCTACTCGCCGCCCTCGATGAGCGACGTTGCGACGCGCGGCGGACCTCTCATGGTCGATCCACGGTCCACTTCCTTCACGGTGCGCGGTAGCACGGATGCCAGGCGGCCGATCGTGCTCCGGCCCAACTTCAATTACGTGAACAGGTTCGAGGCAGGTTACGAGTGGCGAGCCGGGCTACCCGTCGCCGTGCGGCCGGTGCCCAGCGTGGAGGTGGAGCTCCAGCCCACCGTGCAGGGAGAGCTTGATCCCGCGCAGTACGTTGCGGCCGTCTCCGATGCCGCCTACACACCCACGTACGGCCGGCGCTATGTCTTCTCGGACCTCGAGCGACGCACCGTATCCATGCAGACGCGTCTCAACCTGACGTTCTCACCGAAGCTCACCTTCCAGCTCTTTGCGCAGCCCCTGCTCTCCTCGGGCGACTATCTCACTTACAAGCAGCTCGAAGCAGCGGAGACGTTCGATTTCGATACATTCGAAGAGGGTACGGCCGCAGTTACGGGGAGCGCCGTCTCGTGCTTAGGTGGTCGAACGTGCGTGAACGACGGACGACGTTATGTGGACTTCGACGCCGACGGTTTGCCAGATGTGTCGTTCTCCGACCGCGACTTCAATTTCCGCTCATTGCGAATGAACGCGGTGCTGCGCTGGGAGTATCGGCCAGGCTCGACCTTGTTCCTCGTATGGCAACAGAGCCGTAGCGAGGCGGAGGGCGTGGGGTCATTCGAGTTCGGCCGCGATTTCCGAGCGTTGTGGGACGTTGCGCCGGACAACGTATTCATAGCCAAACTCAACTACTGGCTGGGACTGTAGAAGCTCGCTGTCGGCGGTTAGCTGTTCGCAGTATGCTGCACGCGTCCACCCCGATCGCAAACTGCCAACTGCCGACCGCCAACTGCACAACCGCTAACCGCCAACCGCCACTAGCCACTTCTGCAGTTCGGACCCAATCAGGTGCGGGTTGTCTTCCTGCAAGTAATGAATCCCCGGCCCGACACCCACGGTCGTGAGGTTCTTCAGGTGCCCTCGGGCCCAGCGAACCACGTCGTCGGTGACGATCCCACCAGGTTCGGCGTAGAAGAGCAGCTTCGGCAGCCCGGATTCCTTGAGCCTCTCTCCGTAGTTCACAACGGCATGAAACACGTCCTCGGGCTGTCCGTCGATCGGAATCTCATTGGGCCACCGCCACACTGGCTTCCGGCTCCGGATCGTCCTGAAGGGCGCTCGATACGCGTCCCTTTCCTCTTCCGTGAGACGCCGCACGACGGCCTTCGGCATCACCTGCTCCACGAACACGTTCAACACAGCGATCAGGAACCAGCCGATTCCGGGTGTGCGGAACAGCTTGAAGCCGAGCTTGAAGTCCGGCGGAAAAGCGTCCCACCGCACCGGTTGCAGGATCGCCTCCATGAACGCCAATCCCTTCACGTTCCTCTCGTGATGCATCGCGTAGTGGAAGCCGATCGCCGAGCCCCAGTCGTGGATGACGAACGTGATGTTCCGGAGACCCAATGCCTCGATGAATCCCTCGACGTACTTCACGTGATCGAAGAAACTGTACCCGATGTCAGGCTTATCCGACTTCCCCATGCCGATGAGATCGGGAGCAATCGCTCGCCCCACGCGGGCGGCGTACGGAATGATGTTGCGCCAGAGATAGGACGACGTCGGATTGCCGTGCAGGAACAGGATCGGATCGCCCGTTCCCTCCTCAACGTAATGCATGCGTGACCCGTGCACCTCGACGAAAAGAGATTCGAACGGAAAGGCCGCGGAGATATCCGGCATGTGCGTCACGCCGCCACCAGCTCGACCACCATGTCACCCATCGCGGAGGTGGAAATGCCGCTCCGTGCGTCCGCCGACGGCACCTTGCCGCTCTGCAGAAGCACGCCCACCGCGTCATCCACTCGCCTGGCCGCATCGGCTTCGCCGAAGAAGTCAAGCATCATGCTCACGGCACCGATCGCTCCCAAGGGACAGGCGACGTTCTTCCCCGCATGTTTCGGCGCCGATCCGTGTATCGGCTCGAACATCGATGTCTGGCCAGGATGAATGTTGCCCGACGCGGCGATCCCCATACCGCCCTGAATCATCGCACCCAGGTCGGTGATGATGTCGCCGAACAGATTCGTGGTGACGATGACATCGAACCACTCGGGGTTCTTGATCATCCACATGCAACAGGCATCCACATACGCGTGGTCCTGCTCAACGTCGGGGAAGTCGCGGGCGACGTGCGCGTAGGCACGAGTCCAGATGTCGTGTGGGCGGATCGCGTTCGCCTTGTCCACCAGCGTCACGCGGGGCTTGTGACCGCCGCCCCGCGCGGCAGCGCGTCGCTCGGCCAGCTCGAAGGCGTAGCGACAAGCGCGCTCGCAGCCCTTCCAGGTATATACGCCGTTTACGATCGATACCTCGTCGGGAGTCCCCTTCTTGAGGATGCCGCCGATCTGAGAGTACATCCCCTCGGTGTTCTCGCGCACTACCACGAAATCGACGTCGGCCGGACCCTTGTCCTTGAGGGGACAGAGATGCTCCGCGTACAGCTTGATCGGACGGAGATTGACGTAGAGGTCGAGCCCGAACCGAAGTCCAAGGATCACGGAGCGCTCTACCAGCCCCGGCTCAACATCGGGATGACCGATGGCGCCGAGCAGCACGGCATCCAGCGTGCGCCACTCGTCGATCACGGAGTCCGGCACCAGCTCCTTCGTCTTCAGGTAGTGCTCCCCGCTGTAGGGATACTCCACCAGCTCGTATTCGAAGCCGTCGATCGCCGCCGCGGCGGCCAGCACCTTGAGGGCTTCGCGGGTGACCTCGGGACCGATTCCGTCACCCGGCAACACTCCGATCTTGTATGAAATCATTGTGGTTTTCTGTGCTGTGCTTCAAGAAATGACACACGAATATCTGTGACCGACGCCCCAAAAGCGAGGGCCGTCCATCACAGGCCGTCAACCACCGTCCTACTTGCAGGGGAGAAACCGAACGGTCGTCTCCATCTCCTCCAACACCCGCCCCAGCATCTCGACCGTCTCGGCGATGTCTGCCGGCGAGGTTTCGTGCGACAGGGAGAACCGAACGGCGCAGTGCGCTTCCTCCGTGGATTTCCCCATCGCGATCAGCACGTGGGTCGGTTCGGGCGAGCCGGACTTGCAGGCCGAACCCGAAGATAGCGATATGCCGTGCTGGTCTAGGGCGACGACCAGGGATTCGCCGCGCAAATTCGGCAGCGTGAGGTTCAGCGTGTTCGGCAATCGCATCTCTGGATGTCCGTTCAACACCGCGCCGGGAATGAGAGTGCGAATCCCGGCCTCCAAGTCGTCGCGCAGGCCTCTAACCCGGCCGGCCGCGCGCACGGAGTGCGACGCGAGCTCTGCGGCCTTGCCCAGCCCCACGATCGCCGGAACGTTCTCGGTGCCCGCCCGTACCCCCCCCTCCTGCTTGCCTCCGTGGATCAGCGCCTCGAGCCGCACGCCCTTCCTCACGTACAGCACTCCCACGCCCTTGGGCCCGTGGAACTTGTGCCCCGACAGACTGAGTAGGTCCACGCCCAGGTCCTCGACGTCCACGGGGATCTTGCCGGCGGCCTGCACGGCGTCGGTGTGAAACAATACACCCCGCTCGTGGGCCACCGCGGAGAGCTCCTTGGTCGGCTGTATGGTACCCACCTCGTTGTTCGCCATCATCAGGGACACGAGGATAGTGCGGTCCGTGATGGCCCGCCCGAGCTGGCCGGGATCGATCAAGCCGTAGCGGTCCACGTCAAGATACGTCACCTCGTAGCCAATCGACTCGAGAAACCGACTGGCCTGTAACACGGCCGGATGCTCAATGGTGCTGGTTACGATGTGATTGCCTCTGTCTCTCAGCGCGAAGGCCGCACCCTTGAGAGCGAGGTTGTCCGACTCGGAACCGCCGCCCGTGAACACGATACGGCGCGGCCGCGCATTGATGAGGCGCGCCACCTGCGCCCGCGCCGCGTCCAGCGCCGTCCGCGCGTCGCGCCCGCGACCGTGAATGCTGGAGGGGTTCCCCATCTCGGCGTCGAGGAACGGCAACATGGCTTCGCGCACTGCTGCAGCGACCTGAGTCGTAGCATTGTTGTCCAGGTAGATCCGCCGCCGCGGCTGGGTACGGGGTCGGGCCGGAACCGTCGCGGCTTCGTCTCTCACGGGAGCGCTCGCGGGGCTACGCCCCCCCGCACCGCCGGACTCCACTTTCACGACTTCGCACAAGAGCGCCTTGTACACCGGGAAACCCGAGATCTCGTCGTAGTTCTCGAGGTCGGTCAGCTCGTTCACGTTCCATTCCCGCCAAGCCCTCGGGCCGACCGGAGTCCCTCCGCCCATGTTGCACTCCACTGCGCCCCTGACGATCTCACCGGTCACGCGCGCGCGAAACGGAACGGCACCCCGTGCCGTCCTGACTTCGACCAGATCACCGTCCGAGATGCCGCGTGCCCGTGCGTCCTCGGCGTTGAGCTCGACCGTGGGTTCCGGGTGGTCCTTCGCGAGACCCTTGATTCCGTGGTGCTGCGATCGGAAGTCGGTTTGCGGCCGCGCACCCGAGTTGAGGACCAGCGGAAACTGCGCTGCCAGCTCCGGGCTCCCCAGTGGACCCTCCCTCGGCTCGACGTACTTGGGCAGAGGCTCGTAGCCGAACTCTTCCAGGATCGTGGATCGAATCTCGAATCTCCCGGTGGGCGTATCGAAGCCCGGCTCCCCGTCCTCGCGCAGACCACCCTTCTCCCACTTCTTGTACTCCATCATCGGGGTCGGGAGCTTCACCCACCCGCCCGCCTCTCTCACCTGCTCGAGGCTGTACCCTGAGGCCTCGAGCGCGAACTCGATCATCCGCTCCTCAGTCTGCGGATACAGGTCACCGTATCCCAGCCGCTTCGCCAATTCCGCCATAATGAGATAGTCGTTGCGCGCTTCCCCAACGGGCTCGATCAGCTTCTCGCGCAGACGGAAGAGCGGGCCGTACACCATGTAGGAGTCGATCTCGAACATGGTCGTGGCCGGCAGCACGATGTCGGCGTACGCCGCGTCCGCCGTGAGCTGCCTGTCCACTGTCACGAGGAAGTCGAGCTTCGACAGAGTCTCCCGCCAGAGGGCCGTCTGCGGCCACGATGTGAGGAGCGACGCACCATGCACGATGAGTCCGCGAATGCGATACGGCTCTCCGTGCAACACGGACCGCACCAGCCCGCTCGCGTGCGATTCGCCGCGATAGCTGGAATAGATGGGGAACTTGTCACGTGCGACCGCGAGATCGAGATCCGGGTTCGGCTGGTTACACGCCCTGTTGATCGGAAACTGGGTGTTCAGCATTGCGAGACCGATTCCACCCGGCACGTCCAGTTGGCCGGCGAGCGCGAACAGCGTCAGCACCGCCCGGATCGACTGGATGCCGCTGTTCGAGTACTCGAGACCCGTGTACATCACGGGGGCCGCCCCTGTGGCGCGCGCGATGCGGCGCGCGAGATCGCGAATCGTATCGGCCGGCACTCCTGTGATCTCCTGCGCCACCTCGGGACGGAAGTGCTGCACGTACGTCTCAAGCTCGTCGAACCCGTGGCACCAATTCTCGGCGAAGTCCTCGTCGTACAACTCCTCGTCGATCATGACGCCGATCATGCTGAGAGCTAGAGCCGCGTCTGTGCCGGGTCTGACGGGCACCCACTGCGCGCCGGTGCGGCGTGCGGTCTCGGTTCGGCGAGGGTCGATGACGACGATGTCGGCACCGCGGTGGGCCGCCGCCAGTAACCGATGCATGTCCAAGGGAGGAGAATCCGTGGCTGGGTTCGCACCCCACACGACGAGCATCTCTGCGTTCTCCATGTCGGTGAACATGTTCACGAGCATGCGACCCATCGTTACGTGCGGCGCGATCATGGCAAACGAGACGTAACAGAGAGCGCCCACACCCATCGTGTTGGGCGACCCGAAGGGAAAGAGGACGTTCG
>JBHIEQ010000181.1:0-6099 GCA_046760725.1 Gemmatimonadales bacterium | reverse complement strand
AATCGGACACCGTCGGCCGGGCGGGCGCCGTCCTGGATGCCCACTACGGCCTTGAGTCTCAGGTCGTCGGCTTCCGGGAGGGCGAGTCGGAAGAGGACAACCATGCTGGCGCCCTTCGGGGGCTTGAGGAGGAGGGCCTTGCGGCTCTCGCCGCCGCAGGGGGCAGAGAGCTGGCGGAACTGGGCCCCGGGGTCCCACGCTCTCGGCTCATAGGTCTTCTTGAGGTCAATCTCGTGTTCGGGGAAGTATGATGGCCCGAGCTTGTTCTGGCGGTTGCCGCGTGGGAAGGAGCCGATGAGGACCCAGCGGGTGAGATAGCCCTGGGCGGCGGCGACTCGTCGGCGCGCGTCGCGGTCGGCGGCGGGAGCGATGGCCCTGGCGGCGGCGCTGCGGGTCTGCTCCTCGTGGCTGGCGAGGAGCGGGGTGAGGAGCGTGATTGCCTTTTCGACCTCGGGGGGCGTGATCCTCTCGCTGAGGAGTTCGAGCGCGGCCTGGCGCGCGCGCGGATGGCCCTCGCGGAGGACATCCGAGAGATATTGGACGATTCCGCCGGGCGGCGCGCCGGTCGTGCCGCGCCGCAGGGTGCCGAAGGCGGCCAGGAAGTTCCCCGCGTCCTTTTCGCACAGCACCGGGCGCAGGAGAGTGAAAAGATCGGCCCGCTTGCAGCGCTCCAGACACGTGATGGCCGCCGTGGTGACGCGGCTGGTCTGGTCGCTCAGGTGACTCACGAAGCACTCGAGGTAGCGGTCGGGCTCGAGCGTGCTGCGGCCTTCCTGCAGACGAGCGCGGAGGGTGGCGCTCTCGAGCACGTGTACGCTTGTGGTGGCGGCTCGAGGATCCCGGGCCTCACAGATGTGATCAGCCAGCGTATCGGTATGCCGGTGGAGGTGGCATCGCCTTTCCAGCGGCTCGAGGTGGGACCCAACGTGTTCGACGCGCTCAACGCCGACGAGGTGGGTCCACTCCTGATGCTGGCTACCGGGCTGGCGCTCAGGCAGGCCTAGGGAGAGTCTTCAGTATGCGGATAGAGATCAACCTCCTGCCGGGTCCCAAGAAGAGGAAGGCTGCCGGTCCTGGGTTCCAGATGCCCGACTTCGGCGAGCTGTTGGCGAAGGTGAGCGACCCGCTGCTGATAGGCGGGATTGCGGCCTGGGTGGTGGCGCTGGGGTTCATGGGGTTCGTGTGGGTGACAGAGCGAGGGGAGCTCAATGAGCTCAAGGAGCAGCACCTGAGCTGGCAGCGCCAGGAGCGGCAGTACAGGGGGCTCATTCGCCAGAAGCAGATCGCCACCGTGAAGCGCGATTCTCTGGTTCAGGAGCTGACGGCGATTCGGGAGATCGACGCCGACCGGTTCATTTGGCCGCACATCCTGGACGAGGTCGTGCGGGCGTTGCCGGATCGGTCCTGGTTGGTGTCGCTGGAGTTTCTGACCCCTCCGGACCCGGCTGTCCTGGGAGCAGCGGCGGAGTCGCTGCCGCCCGCCCCGCTCCGGTTTCAAGTGAGCGGTCGGACCGCCGCCGTGGAGGCATACACGAGGTTTCTCAGACAGCTACAGGAATCGCCCTGGCTCGGGGCCATCGATTGGGGACCGGCGAACCTGATCGAGGAGGACGAAAAGACGCTCTACGCGTTCAGCGTCACGGCTACTTTCAAGCCGGCCGATCCCATCTACATCGAAACCGTGCCGGTGGTCGAGTCCGTCAGATAGGGGTGTCCGATGGCGCTCGAAATGGATCCCAAACAGGTCAGGATCGTCGTGATGGTGGCGGCTGTGGGTGCCGCTGTTCTTTTCTGGATGTATGTGCGCAAGCCCATGATCGCGGCCCAAGTGGCGCAGGGGGACAGCATAGCGATGCTACAAGGGCTTGTTGATTCGGCCAAGCGGGATCTCAGGGAAGGAACGCACGAGCAGATCGAGGCGCGGATCGCGGAGTACAACTCCAACCTCGGGCTCATGCGGCAGCTCGTTCCTACGCAGAGCGAGGTGACGGCGCTCGTGGACGACATATCTCGCCGGGCGGGCAGGAGGGGTGTTGTGGTGGCGGAGGTGGCGCCGTTGTCACCCGAGCCGCAGGCCCCCTACGAGGTACAGCGTTACCGGTTCAGGGTAATCGGTCACTACGATCAGATTGGGGCTTTTCTGACTGACATCGCTTCTCTTCCCCGGATCATGGTGCCTGTGGAGCTATCGTTGACGCCCGTAGAGCCCGCGGTGCAACAGCAGTTTGCCGACACGAGTGGGGCGCTTCTGGAGGGCAGGTTCGTGCTGCGAACCTTCGTCAAGGCGGGTGGGGCGGAGGAGGCGGGTGGAACGCCGTAACTCCTGGGTCTGGCTCGTGGCGGCCGGTGTTCTGGTCGCGGCCTGCGGGGGGGGTGAGGAGCCGCCTCCTCCCGGGACGCCGGCGCAGCAGCCGAGCGAGGGCGAGGGGGCGCCGGACACCGGCGTCGAGCAGGCGGCCGGACCCCAGCTCATGCGGGAAGTCTTCACCTATCGGGGCGCCGGCCGCGATCCGTTTCTCTCGCTGGTGAAGACCGGTGATGTACGTCCCGTTCTGACTGACTTGCGCGTCACATCCATCACATACGACGAGCGGTATCCTACCAACAGCGTCGCGGTACTCAGGGACACATCTCAGGCGTGCGTGCAGTCGCCCACCGAACGGTGTCGGTACACTGTTCAGGCGGGCGACATGCTCGGACGCCTGACGATTGCCCAGATTCGGCGCCATGAGGTCGTCGTGGTTTATGAGGAGTTCGGCGAGGAGCGCCGGCAGATCCTCAGGCTGCGGCGGGGCCAGGAGGGAATACGATGAACCGAGTCATGCTGGCATTGGCGGGCCTTGCCCTTGGGGTCCCCAGCGCCTACGCGGACCCCGGAGAGGTAACCGCGGTGAGCATCCTGCCGGGTGCGGGACGCGTGCTCGTCGTGATCGACGTGCGTGGCAGCGTCAGCGTGCAGGATTTCACCTTGCGGCATCCCGATCGGCTCGTGATCGATGTCGTCGGGGCAAAGCTCCGCATGCCGCGCGCCAGTTACGACGGACAGAACAGGGGAGGGATCCGCGACATCCGTTACGCCCAGTTCCGGCCCGACGTGGTGCGGATCGTGCTCGAGCTCGAGGAGCTCAAGGACTACGAGCTGGAGTACTCGGACGACGCGATCCGCGTGACACTGGGCAGCGACCGCGCTTTCACTGCCTGGTCATCCACACTGCCGGTCGCGGACGTGCCCCCTCCCGCGAGGGAAGAGCCGCGGCCTCCTTCCAGAGAGGAGCCGACGCCGCTGGCGCGTGCGGTGCAGGCACAGCAACCCCTGGTGCACGCTTCCTGGGACTCCGCCCCCATCGAGGACGTGATGGCGGGTTTCTCCCGGCTGTCGGGCAAGTCGATAGTGTTGGGATCGGGCGCCGGTGGGAGGTTCGTGACGGCCGAGATCCGCAACCAGCCGTGGGATGTGGCGTTCAAGGTGATTCTGGAGTCGCAGGGTCTTCACGGAGACGAGGAGACTCCGGGGATCATCAGGATAGTGACCGATTCCGCGCTAGCCGTGCGTGACTCGTTGGAGCCGCAGGTGACGCGGATCTTCCCGCTCGACTACGCGCGCGCGACCCAGCTGGCGGGTGTACTCAACCAGCTGCTCGGCCAGGCCGAGCAGGCCCGTGTGGTGGCGGACACGGGCACAAACAGCCTGATCATCACTGACCGCGAGCGCACGCTCCAGCAGCACGAGCAAATGATCAGGCAGCTCGACCAGCCGGTGGCACAGGTTTCCATTCAGGCCAAGCTGATCTTCGTTGACCGCACGAACGTGGAGGAGCTGGGGATCCGTTACGACCTGGGCGGTCCGGACGCCTTCTTCAATCGGGTCGTGCAGCGGTTGGACCCGGCGGGTGAGCAGGTTGCGATTGACCTGGACGGAGACGGCGTCCCCGACCAGACGCGGTCCACGGAGTTCTTCGATCCGGTCGAGGTGCCGAACGTGGTGGAGCTTGGAGGGAACTCGCTGGCTGCGATCGCCAACGCCAGCTCGGCGGTGGCGGGTCCCGCACTGGAGCTGATCTTCTCGACAGCGATCGGCAACTTCACACTCACGTCGTTCGTTGAAGCGCTGCAGCGGGTCGATCTCGCGGATCTCCAGGCCGAGCCGCTCACGACCGCTGTCGATAACACCAAGGCGCGGATCCTTGTTGGCGAGAAGACGCCGATTCGTGTCCTCGAGCGGGGCGCCCAAGTGGCGGAGGCCACGGTCAGCGTGGACTTTCAGGAGTCGGGCATCAGGCTCGAGGTGACACCGCATGTCACGAACAACCGTCAGGTGCTGATGCACGTGTTCGCCGAGAACTCCCGGCTCCAGCCGGGACTACCGGACGTCGGGTTCACGTTCACGACTCAAGAGGCTGAAGGAGACGTGCTGGTCGATGACGGTCAGACGGCCGTGATCGGTGGGCTGACCCTGACGCAGGTGACCGTATCGAAGAGCGGCATTCCGTTCCTCGTTGATCTCCCGATCATCGGCGGCCTCTTCGGGTTTACCTCGCGGTCGGAGACGAGGCGCGATCTGCTGATCCTGATCACGCCGCACATCATAGACAACCCGGCGCAGCAGCCGGAAATGGAGCGGTGATCGCTGTGCGAGGGGCGCGGTGTTCGTCAACGCGACGAGCGGGAGCGGCGTTCGGCCTGGCGTTGGCCGCGGCTGCCTGCAACGAGCAGCAGTTCCAACCCGGCGTGGTACGCGACCTGATTCTTCCGAAGGTCGTGATCGACAAGCCGGCCGATACGCTGACGGTAGAGGAGGGTCTCAAGTTCTCGGTTGCGGCCTCGGACAACCTCGGTCTCAAGACGCTGAGCATCGAGATCTCGGGGGGGGTCCTGTCCAAGATCGATTCCGTGTTCAGGACTCAGGTGACGAGCATCGTGGTGGCGATTGACTCCCAGTTTCCGTCGAACACCACAGCGGGCGGGATGGTGACTATTACCGCGCTCGCGACCGACGGGGCGGGGAACACGTCGGAAACGGTGACGGACTCGATCTTCCTCACGAATGTCGACGCGCTGATCGTGACGCTGGACAAGCCGGCGACCGGTGCCACGACTGCGCCGGGCAAGACGTTCCCGGTCGAGGTGTCCGCCTCCCAGCGGGACGGGGTTTCGGTGGTTGGCTACTTCACTGAGGGCAATCTCGTCACGCGCGACTCGATCGTGCTTGCGTCGGCGGTTGCCGATACGACTCATTCGTGGACTGTCTCGGTCCCCGATACCACGTCGCTTGGCACGATGACCGTCCGGGGGTTCGGTATCGACACGGACGGACGGCGCGCCGAGACGGCGGCGCTCGCGGTTTCGATCCAGTCCACGGTGAACGACACGCTCGCGCCGGTGGTCAGCTTCACCGTGTCCGGCAGGGTGGAAGACAACGACACCATCACAATCACCGCCACCGACCAGAGCGGCATAACGCAGGTGGGATGGACGGCCGTACTGGTCAAGGACACGACGACGGTAGTGGGCCAGGGAGATACCACTTTCGACGGCACGTCCACGGCCGTCGAGTGGGTTGACATCATGGAGCTGGCCGACGCGCAGGTCGGCGAGCGGCTGATCGTCAAGGCGTACGCGGTTGACGCCGCGACTCCGCCCAACGATTCCCGCACCACTCCCTCAGGCTCCGCACCGGCCGGGGCCGCGGCTCAGCTCCAGGCGGCGCAGCAGGCGGCCGAGGACACGGTGCTGTTCGTGCACGGCGCCACGCGGGCGCTTCCGGCGGGCGGCCTCATAACGGACGCGATCTACAACCGCAACCAGGACTCGATCTACTTCACGAACTACGAGCTGGACCGAATCGAGGTGTTCCGAGTGTCCGACACCTCGTTCGTGGGATCAGTGCCGGTCGGATCGCGCCCGTGGGGCATGGCGCTGTGGCCGCGGGACACGAGCGGGACCAATGCGGACACGGTGGTCGTCGCCAACTCCGGAGGTACCAACCTGTCGATCGTGGATATGATCTCGGGAGCGGAGGTAAGGCGGCACCAGCTTCCTATTTTCCGCATCCAGAGCGTCCAGACAAAGATCGACGAGGCGACGGGACAGCTCAAAGAC
>JBHIEQ010000180.1:0-6102 GCA_046760725.1 Gemmatimonadales bacterium | reverse complement strand
CAAAGACGACATCACAGAGTACATCATATCTGATCGACCGCAGTTCGTGGGGACGGTGTGCCGCAACCCCGGCCCGCCCTGTGGCGACGTGATCGCCGTCTATTCCACGACTCCCACCGGCGCACAGAGCAGGCCGCTGGACTTTCGGAGCACGGTGCGATGGGAGAACCTGACCTCGGCCGCTCCCGAATCCCACTTCTTCTGGGAGCACGCGGCGGAGCTGATCTCCGACGTCACCGACACGCTTCAGGTAATCGTGCGGCGCGGCACCGCGGCGAGCGAGGAGGTGATTCTGGGAGCGATCTGCGGTCGCATCGTGACCATCGAAGAGCTGGGCTTCATCGATACGACATATGTCCGGAATTCGGGCGATTTCACCCATGTGCTGGTGGGTGAGGGTGGGGGGCCGGTCCAGGACCCGCCACTGGATTTCGCCCGCGCCATGGGATACACGGTCACAGCGGGCGTCGATACCACCCAGTGCGCGGTCCTCGACACAACAGTAGTTCCGCCCGACACTGTGGCTGTGTCGGTCGAGCTGGAGGATCTCGGCGTGACCGGATCGGTCAATGTGCGCGACTTCATCGCCAACACGGCCATCCCGGTTCGCTCGATCGCGGTCAACTTCAACGGCCTCACCAACATGATCCGGGCCGATTCAGTGTACGTGCTGGACGAGAACATGCGGCTCCAGGGCCTCATTGCAGTGGGCGGCGGCCCGGGCATGGACCTGAACTTCGACCACGACTACGACGCGCAAGTTCGCGGGACCAACACTATCCCGGGTGACGGTGACGCCGACAACCGCTTGCTGTTTGCGGCTACGGGCGATCCCGAGATCGAGGTGTTCGACACCTATTTCTATGGGCGCGTGGGCTTCGCCATTCCCATCAAGGACCCGATCATCGGCCCACTGAGGGTCGCCAAGCGGGGCACGAGCCAGATCCTTGTGGGTGTGACCGCGAGGGGCGTGGTGTACATCGAGCTGCCGTCGATCACCAACAGCTTCCCCGCAGCTAGGCCGTAGGCCCAGGGGAGGCCCTGAGCAGGCGAGCGTCCGCGAGCCACCGCTACCCGTGGACGCTCTTCGCATCTAGGCGGACCGACACGCCTCGCGTACACTTCACTGCATGATGCGCTTCACTACCGCCGGTGAATCACACGGCCGGGGTCTGGTGGTCGTTGTGGAAGGCGTTCCTTCCGGTCTCACTCTGCTGGCCCAGGACATAGACCGCGACCTTCGGCGCCGCATGATGGGCTACGGCCGCGGCGCACGGATGAAGATCGAGTCGGATCGGGTGGAGTTCCTGAGCGGCGTCAGAGCCGGCGAGACCATAGGCTCACCCGTCGCGATGCTCATCTGGAACCGCGACTGGGAGAACTGGTCGGACGTCATGGCGCCCGAGCCGGACGTGGAGGGCCCGTCCGAGCGGCGGCGACGTGTGGTGAGGCCGAGGCCGGGACACGCGGATCTCGTGGGCACTCTCAAATACGCTCGATCCGACGCGCGGGACATCCTCGAGCGTGCGAGCGCCCGCGAGACTGCGGCGCGCGTCGCGGCCGGAGCGGTGTGCCGCCGGCTGCTCGAGGAGTTCGGCGTTGAGATCGGTAGCCATGTGGTGGAGCTCGGGTCCGTGGCCGCGGCATCCCCCGATCCCCTGCCCGCGCCCCTCAACCGTGCGGCAGACGAGTCGCCGGTCCGCTGCCTCGATCCTCGAGCGTCCCAGGCCATGGTCGCGGCGATAGACGCCGCCATCGAGGCGCGCGATACGCTGGGAGGGGTTGTGGAAGTCGTCATTAGAGGCGTGGTGCTCGGGCTCGGTTCGCACGTCTCATGGGACACGAGGCTCGACGGCAGACTGGCCCAGGCGATAATGTCGATTCCGGCCATCAAGGGTGTCGAGATCGGCATCGGGTTCGAGGCGGCCCGAAAACCGGGCTCCGAAGTTCATGACGAGATAGTGCGCGGCGGTCCGGCGTTCAGAGGAGGTATCGCGCGCCGTACGAATCGTGCCGGAGGTCTGGAGGGCGGGATGACCACGGGGGAGCCCATAGTGATCCGTGCCGCGATGAAGCCGATATCTACACTGCGCCGCCCACTGGGTACGGTGAACCTGGAGACGGGCGGCGAGGCGCGCGCGCAGTCCGAGCGTGCCGACGTCACGGCGGTCCCGGCGGCCGGAGTCGTGGCCGAGGCCATGGCGGCTGTGACCCTGGCAGCGGCGATGGCCGAAAAGTTCGGCGGCGACTCGCTCGCCGAGATGAGGGCCAACTACGAGGCGTTCGTGGGAGGGCTCGACGAGCGGTGGGACGAGGTGAGCGCCCCTCCCGCATCCGAGGAGTGAAGCGGCACATCGTTCTCGTTGGACTTCCCGGCTCCGGCAAGAGCGCCGTCGGACGGCTCGTCGCTCGTGAGCTCGAAGCGCCGTTCCTGGATATCGATCGGGCAGTAACGGAGCGGGCGGGGGCGTCCGTCGCCGCGATCTTCGCGGAGCTGGGGGAGGCAGGGTTCCGCGAGCTGGAGCGTGAGGAGGCGGAGCGGGCGCTCGGCGGGCCGGCTGCGGTCGTGGCACCGGGTGGAGGCTGGGCGGCGCAGCCGGGCAATCTCGAAGCCATCTCCAAGAGCGCGCTGGTGGTCCATTTGGAGACCGATCCTGCAATCGCGTGGCAGCGGGTCGCACAGGAAGGGGGGCGCCCGTTGCTCGAGGCCACGGATCCCATCGCACGTATGGGGGAGCTCGAGCGCGAGAGAATTGGGGCTTACAGGCAGGCGGCCGCAGTCGTGAACACCGATCGGCTGGAGCCCCGCGAGGTAGCCCGTCGCGTGGTGGAGCTTGCGCGATCAATGGGGGGGTGGTAGTAATCAGCCCCCGATGGGCCCCGGGGTCCCGCTGGGGCAGGTGGGATAAGTTGTTGGTTTGCAGGACATTAGACGATGTGGCCTAGGTGGGAGTAGGGTCCCCCCTGGGCCTTCTAGCCGTAGGGGCGCAGGCAGTCTGGGGCGGCCGAGGGCGCTGGTTGACGCCGCGTTGAGGGTCGCTTACAGCTTGGCGGTCGAGCCGTGAAGGTGAGAGACGCGCATGCCGAAAGAGAAGGTCAACGTCAAGAAGAAGAACAGGCGGGGCAACACCCTGATCGTGGTGGAGTCTCCCGCCAAGGCGCGCACGATCGGCCGTTACCTGGGAGGGGGTTACACGGTCAAGGCCACTGTGGGTCACGTGCGCGACCTGCCGCAGCGCGAGTTGGGTGTGGATGTTGAGAACGGCTTCGCGCCGAAGTACGTGACGATCCGCGGCAAGGGAAGGACCCTGGCCGAGCTCAAGCGCGCCGCGAGGGACTCGGCGGCCGTGCTCCTCGCAACGGATCCGGATCGCGAGGGTGAAGCGATCGCGTGGCACGTGGCGGAGCAGCTCGGTGACGGCGCCAAGATCATGCGCATTCTGTTTCACGAGGTAACGCAGGGTGCGGTGGCAGATGCGTTGAAGCATCCTGTGGCGATCGACGATCGCAAGGTCGAGGCGCAACAGGCGCGTCGCATCCTCGATCGGCTGGTGGGTTACAAGGCGTCGCCCTTGCTCTGGAAATCGATCAAGGCCGGGCTCTCGGCGGGGCGGGTCCAGACTGTGGCGCTCCGGCTGATAGTCGAGCGCGAGCATGAGATTCGCGCGTTCGTCCCAAAGGAGTACTGGTCGGTTACCGCCCAGCTGGAGGCGGCGAAGAAGCATTTCAGTGCCAAGCTCCACAAGGTCGGGGGTAGGAAGCCTCACATCGGCTCTCAGGATGCGGCGGATCGGGTGGTGCGCGACGTACGGGGAAGGCCGTTTGTTGTGTCGAGTGTACAGCGAAAGCAGCGCCGGAAGAACGCGTCGCCGCCGTTCATCACGTCCACTCTCCAGCAGGAGGCCTCCAAGCGGCTCGGTTTTTCTGCAAAGCGCACCATGCGCGCCGCGCAGGATCTTTATGAGGGAGTGGAGCTCGGAGGGCGGGGGGCGGTCGGTCTCATCACGTACATGCGCACCGACTCGACTCGCGTGGCGTCCGGTGCTCTGGATGCGGTCCGGGCGTTCATTCTGGAGCACTACGGCAAGGCGTACTTGCCGGACAGGCCGCACGCGTACAAGGGGCGCAAGAGCCAGCGGGCGCAGGATGCGCACGAGGCGATCCGGCCGACGGAGGTAACCCGCCGCCCCGATGACGTGAAGCGGTACCTCACGGCGGACCAGTTCAAGCTGTACCAGCTCGTCTGGAAGCGGTTTGTCGCCTCGCAGATGAAGGCGGCGGTGTACGACACCACGACGCTCGACTTCGAGATCGGCAAGTACTTGTTTCGAGCCACTGGATCGGTGGTGGTGTTCGACGGGTTCCACGTCTTGTACGTGGAGGCGAAGGAGGCCGAGGAAGAGAAGGAGGGGACGTTCGAGGACCTGGCCGAGCTGCCATCGCTCGCGAAGGGGCAGGAGGCGCTCGTGCGGAAGATCGTTCCGAAGCAACACTTCACCGAGCCACCTCCGCGATTCAGCGAGGCCAGCCTCGTCAAGGAGTTGGAGCGCCTCGGCATCGGTCGGCCCAGCACCTATTCCTCGATCGTCTCCACGCTGCGCGAGCGCGGTTACGCCAGGATGGAGAGCCGCCGGTTCCACCCCACGCAGCTGGGAGAGACAGTGGCCAAGGTGATGGTGAGCCGGTTTCCCGATATCTTCAACGTGGAGTTCACCTCCGAGATGGAGACCGAGCTGGACAAGATCGAGGAAGGCGATCTCGAGTGGCGGGAGGTGTTGGAGAACTTCTACGGTCCCTTCGCCAAGGCGCTGGAATCGGTGGACACTAAAGAGATGATCCGCGAGGCGCACGACGTTGAAGACGTGGAGAAGGAGCCGTGCCCGGAGTGCGGTGGCAAGCTGACGGTGAAGAGCGGGCGGTTCGGTCCGTTCATCGCGTGTACGAATTATCCGGAGTGCCGCTATACGAAGCCGATCAGGCGAGACAAGGCGCCCGACCGTCCCACCGATGAGGTGTGCTCGGAGTGCGGCGCGCCCATGGTGATCAAGACCGGCCGGTACGGCGAGTTCCTGGCGTGCACGCGGTACCCGAAGTGCAAGCACACGAGGCCGGTACCGTTGGGTGTGAAGTGTCCCAAGTGCGGGACGGGGGAGCTGGCCGAGCGGCGCACGCGTCGCGGCCGCTCGTTCTTCGGTTGCAGCAGCTACCCGGACTGCGATTTCTCCACCTGGTATCGCCCCGGTCCCGTAGTGTGTCCCGCGTGCGGGTACCTGGGTGCGGAGGCTCGGGCCAGCAAGGCGCGCGGTGAGTACCGCCGCTGTCTCAAGTGTCACCATGAGTTCGTTGCCGAGGAGGTTGCCGGGGAAGTAACGGCGCGATGAAGGCCACGGTAGTCGGTGGCGGCCTCGCGGGATGCGAGGCAGCATGGGCGCTCGCTGAGCGGGGCGTCGCGGTGACCCTCTGCGAGATGCGTCCCTGCGTAGAGACCCCCGCGCACAAGACCGACTTGCTCGCCGAGATCGTTTGCAGCAACAGCTTCAAATCGCTCGAGATCACGAATGCCCACGGTCTCCTGAAAGCCGAGCTGAGGGAGCTGGGATCTCTGTTGCTCGACGTGGCCGACGGTGCGCGGGTCCCGGGTGGGGCCGCACTGACGGTCGATCGCACGGCCTTCAGCCGCGAGGTGACCCAGCAGATGAGCGCGCACCCCAAGATCGAGCTCGTGCGAGAGGAAATCGTCGACCTGCCGTCCCCGGCAGTCGTGGCCACCGGTCCCCTCACATCCGGCCGGCTCGCTCGAGCTATCGCCCAGCGGCTGGGAACAGCCGCGCTGGCGTTCTACGATTCCATCGCGCCGATCGTGAGCCACGAGTCCCTGGATCACGAGCGACTGTACCGCTGCTCGCGATACGGCAAAGGCGAAGCGGACGACTATCTCAATGCGCCGTTCACCGCGGCCGAATACCAGCGGTTCGTCGGCGCGCTGCTGGAGGCCGATCAGTACCCCGGTCACGAGTTCGATCCGATCCCGTATTTCGAGAGTTGTCTGCCGGTCGAGGAGATGGCGCGGCGCGGCCGCGATACGTTGCGGTTTGGGCCGAT
>JBHIEQ010000179.1:0-6161 GCA_046760725.1 Gemmatimonadales bacterium | reverse complement strand
GGAGGCCGGTCCCCTGCGAGAGCAAGCCCAGGGCGAGGGCCAACATCACCCCTCCCAAGCTCCCGTGACGGAGTCGTTGGAGAGCCCCGGTGTGGCAAGGAGCCGATGTGCTGTGGGGTGTGGGGTCGAGGCCCACGCTCCTGAGGAAGGCCGGGTGCGTCATGGCAATACCTCCGGGATCAGCTGCGGAAGAGGGCCGCTGGAGAAACAATCGGTCACACGGGATCGGGAATCAAGCCTCGCATGGTGCGGACAAGCGCCCCAATCCCTACCCGATCACCTCGCCGTACAGTCGATAGAGATTCCGTCCCATGATCCGCTCGACCTCGTCCTCTGAGTAGGCCCGCGCGACCAGGCCGTCCCACACTACCTCCATGCGCCCGGGACCGTTCAGCTCGTCTATGAAGTAGGGCAGCTCGCTGTCCACGACCTGCCCGCCCTCCTCGGCCTTCAACTCGGCCACGTATTCCGGGGTCATTGTTATCACGCGGTGGTCGCGGTCGCTGCCGATACATACATGCTCGATTCCCGCCACCCTCACCGCGTGATCGATGTGGTCGAAGTAGGCGTGGAGGTTGTCCTGCTTCTTGGCAGTGAGAAACGGACGCAGTTGGCAGATACCCACTACGCCGCCATGCTCGGCGAGGCGCCTCAAGTTCGCGTCGGTCGTGTTCCGGACGTGCGGGTGAACTGCGTAGCTGGCGGTATGCGAGATGATCGTGGGCAGTCGTGAGTGCTCGATTGCGTCCGCCATTGTGCGCATGTTGGCGTGTGACAGATCGACCAGCATGCCGATCGAGTTCATGCGGTCGATGAGCGCGCGCCCGAAATCGGTGAGACCACCATCGTCGTCTTCGGCGCGGCACCCTACGCCGGCGAGGTTGCGGTCGTTGTAGGTGAGCTGGCAGCTCCGCAGTCCCAGCCGGTAGAACATATCGACCCGGTCGAGATCTTGGTCGAACTGAGTGGAGTTCTGGTAGAGATAAAACACCGCGAGCCGGCCCGACCGCTGCGCCTCGTCCACGTGGGCGACCGAGGTTGCCTTGATGAACAAATCCGGGTGGGCCGCTAGGTAACGGTCGTACTCCATGAGACCGTCCACCGCCAGCTCGAGGGCCCGGGCGCCCACCGCTTTGGGATCGCACAGCGTAACCGTAATCGAGTCCATGCCGCTGGCGAGCATCTCGCGAACGAGGGGCGGCTCGTAGATCGGACGCAGCTCTCCCATGGCGTCCATGATGAGCGCGCCGGGATTGTGCGGAATCGCGGGGGATGGCCAAGGCGTGTTCTTCGTCGCGCGTGCGCGAGGAGAGGTGGCGTGCAGGGTGGCCAGAGAGGCGGCGGCGTGCTGGAAAAAGGTGCGTCGATCCATGGACGGTCTCCGGTGCGGGGCGCGTTGCCGTAATCCGACTCATCGGTTGACTGAAGGAAGAATGGTGAATGCAGACTGCCGACGCCACACGAGCGTACGGCATAGCGTATTGACAGCCCGCCGCCAGGCGCGCAAGTTCGGCGCCGCTCATCTTCCGACACCGGGAGACCTATCGAGAACGTATTCCCCCGCGTCGCGCTGATACGAGGAGGCAGATCGTGTCCAAGCACTCCTTCCTTTTTCTGGCAATCTTGACGCCGCTTTTCGCGACCATGGCGGGCGCGGCAGTCCCGGCGCGCGCGCAGGAAGCCCCCGGCTCCGCGTGCACGGAATGCCACGCACAGATCACGCCGAGCATCGTGTCCGACTGGGAGCTGAGCAGGCACGGGCAGATGGGTCTCGACTGCGCGGTCTGCCACGGTGATGGGCACACGAGCGAGCAGGACGTGGCCAGCGCGGCCATACCGACGCCTCAGACCTGCGCCACGTGCCATGCCAATCGAGTGGAAGAGTTCTCGGCCGGCAAGCATGCGGCGGCGTGGGCCGCGATGAACGCGATGCCCACTACCCACTGGCTTCCGATGGCGCTCACTCAGGGGATGAAGGGTTGCGGGGGGTGCCACAAGATCGGCCTCAAGTCCGAAGAGGAGATCGAGGTGCTGAAGCAGGAGGGCGCCGGGTTCGGCGTGGCCTCGTGCGATGCCTGTCACACGAGGCACCTGTTTTCGGCAGAGGAGGCACGCCAGCCGCAGGCCTGCCAGACCTGCCACATGGGGTTTGACCACCCACAGTGGGAGATGTACTCCGGCTCGAAGCACGGCGTGAGGTTCCTCCTGAAACAGAACGGAACACTGCCCGAGTCGGCCGCCGCGCCCACGTGCCAGACGTGCCACATGCAGGACGGCAACCACGAGGTGCGCACGGCCTGGGGTTTTCTGGCCGTGCGGCTCCCCCTACCGGACGACGAGCGCTGGGCGGCCGACCAGGTAACGATTCTTCAGGCGCTCGGCGTGCTCGACCCCGGGGGTGAGCCCACCGGCCGGCTCGACGTGGTAAAGGCGGCGGACGTGGCCCGCCTCACCCAGGAGGACTGGCAGAAAGAACGCAACCAGATGCTCGAGACCTGCAACGAGTGCCACTCGGCGAACTTCGCCAAGGCTGAGCTCGAGAAAGGCGACCAGATGATCCGGGCGGCGGACAGCCTGCTCGCTGAAGCAATCCGGATAGTGGCGGGCCTCTATGAGGACGGAGTGCTGGAGAAGCCGGAGAGCTACGCCTACGCTTTCCCCGATCTCCTCACGTTCCACGATGCGCCGACGGCCATAGAGCAGAAGTTGTTCGTCATGCACTTGGAGCACCGCATGCGTGCGTTTCAGGGCGCCTTCCACGCCAGCCCGGATTACGCCCTGTGGTACGGCTGGAGCGAGATGGTGCGGGATCTCCAGGAGATCAGGGAGATGGCCGCAGAGCTGCGAGGCGGGAACTGAGCTGGCACGAAACCTGATCGCGGTCTCAGCGTAAGGACTGACCGGCGACACCGACGAGCCCATCGTGGACCCTGAGATTCTCCAAGGACTCGGCCGCATCATGGAGGCGCTCGCGTATCCTTTGACGGCCCTGATCGTCGCGGGAGGGGGAGACCTCGTGGCCCGTGTCATGCGCGGCGGCGGGCGAAGCGAGCTTGCCGCGATCGAGGAATCGCTGCGCGGGCTACATGCCCACCGGAGGACGCCGAGTTCCTCATCGCGTGCGGTCGTCTCCAGGCGACCTATGGCGGTGGCCCGGGTCTATTCGACCGGCTCCGTGAGGCCATCGTACTCGATTTCTCCGATTCGCCACCCATGAAGGTCGTGTTCGAAGCCCTGCTTGCCGAGCAGCGCGCTGTGGCCGCCGGTGGAGTTCCGCCAATCGGCCGGCCGAGAAGGCTGAGGCCCGGGAGCGGCTCGCGCCGTCCCGCGCCCTTCCGCACCGCCTCCATTCCCGCCATTCATTCGTCCGATGCAAGATCTCTCGCTGCTCCGCGACCTCCTGATTTTGGTGGCGTTCGCGATTCCGATCGTGGCGCTCGCCGAGCGGTTGCGGGTTCCCTCGATCGTCGCGTTCCTGGTGGCGGGCATGGCCATCGGTCCCTACGGCCTGGCGCTCATCTCGCGGCCCGACGGCGTAGCCCAGCTCGCGGAGCTCGGAGTGGTGCTGCTCCTGTTCGAGATCGGCCTGGAGGTGTCTCTCGCCCACGTCGCCCGGATGGGGCGGCTCGTGTTCATGGGCGGCACACTTCAAGTCGGGGGCACCGTGGCGCTCACGATTGCCGTGGGCTGGGCCGCGGGCGTGCCCCTCAACCGAGCAGCGGCTTTTGGCTGCCTCCTCGCCCTCTCTTCGACCGCTATCGTGCTCAAGTCGTATCGGGACCGGGGAGAGCTCGACGCGCCTCACGGGAGGGCCGCGTTCGGCGTCCTGTTGTTCCAGGACCTGGCGGTGGTTCCGTTGATGGTGCTCGTGCCGCTACTGGCGGGAAGTGCTTCCGGGGGAATGGCCGAGGGGCTCACGCGGATCGCGCTCAGCATAGCGGTCGTGGGGGCGGTGGTGCTGGTGGGCAGGATCGTCGTCCCTTGGGTGTTGCACCGCGTCGCCAACCTTCGTGATCGCGATCTCTTCACACTTGCGATCGGTTTCTTCGGGCTTGGCGCCGCGTTCCTCACGGCCTCGGTGGGACTCTCGCTCGCACTGGGCGCCTTTCTCGCAGGGCTTGTGATCTCGGAGTCCGAATACGGAGCTCAGGCTTTGTCGGACGTACTGCCGTTCAGGGCGCTGTTCAGCGGGATCTTCTTCACGTCGGTCGGCATGCTGCTGGATCTCGGGTTCGTCGCGGAGCATCCCGGGCTCGTGGGTGGGGTGGCGAGCGGGGTGATCCTTGGGAAGGCTCTCATCGTAGCCCTTGTCGTGATCTTCGGGCTGCGCAGAGCCCTTGGTACCGGGGTGCTTGCGGGACTGGGTCTGGCACAGGTGGGAGAGTTCTCGTTCGTCTTAGCCGGGGTCGCCTTGGCCGCGGGGCTCGTCACTGACTCCGCGTACCAGGTGTTCCTCGCGGCCACCGTGCTCTCGATGCTCGTGGCACCGCTTCTCATCGACAGAGCTTACTGGGTCGCTGACGTGGTAGCGCGGGTCGCAGGTGGCGCGGTTTCCGAGAGGCCCGCCATTGATGGTGCTGACCGCCGGTCCCTGCGCGACCACGCGATCATTGTGGGCTACGGCATGAGCGGGCGGCATCTGGCGAAAGTGTTGAAGGCTGCCCACCTCCCCTACGTCGTGCTCGAGGTCAACGGAAGAGTCGTCCGTGCGGGGAGAAGGCAAGGAGAGCCCATCCACTTCGGTGACGGCACGCGCCGCGAAGTGCTACAGAGCGCGGGAATCCGGGAAGCCCAGGTCGTGATCTTCAACATCTCCTCGCCCGTGGACGAGCGGCGGGCGGTGACCATGGCGCGCAGTCTCAATCCTTCGGTCAAGATCATCGTCCGCACGCGCACCGTTGCAGCCATTCAGGATCTCGTAGCGCGCGGCGCCACCGAGGTCGTCGTCGAAGAGTACGAGGCCGCGCTCGAGTTGTTTCAGCGCGTCCTCAGGCACTACCGGATTCCGGTCAACACGATCTCGGCGGAGCTCGATGCCTTGCGGGCCGAGCATTACGGGATCCTCAGGGGGATCCCCAAGGAGGCGCTGCACTTGGATGATCTGCGGTACCTCGGTGTGCACCACGCGCTCGATCTAGTGGAAGTCGAGGAAGGATCCCGGGCGGTCGGTGAGAACCCCGTGACACTCAATCTTCGCAACACGACGGGAGCCACGGTGGTAGCCGTGGTGCGGCAGGGAGTGGCGTATTACGCGCCGGACCCGAGCTTCCGGTTCCAGCCCGGTGACACGGTGGTGATCGTGGGAACGGCTCCGGCGCTGGAGCGGGGGAGCGAGCCGTTCCGAGCGCGGGCCAAGTCGGCGCAGGCTTCGGGAAGCTGAGCGACGGCCGTGAACCCACCTCGTGCCGACAAGAGCAGGAATGTCTGCCGTCGTCGGCCTGGCACGCGCTCTGTGCCACTTGACGCGCGCAGCTTCCCTCCGGTTACAATTGACGGGAACTCTGGTTGTGTGTCGAACCACAGGGTCGGCCACCGTCGCCACTTGCGGCACGACGCGAGCCTGCCCCCATCAGCGGCGTCCCATGCGAAACCTCCCGGCTACATTGTGCTGTTTCGCCCTCGTCACGGCCTGTGGGCCTCCTCCCTCGGTGCGAGAGGTGGGGCCCGAGCAGTCGCTCGATGTCCCCCGCCTCTTCGCAAGCAACACGCTCGAGATGATCAGGGTCTCGACGCCTCGAGGCGCGAGCGTGACGTTGTTCACGCCGTCGCTCCGAGGAGACACTCTCGTCGGCATCCGGGACGCGGGTCCCACTTTCCACCTGCCGCTCGACAGCGTCTCCCATGTGGATGCATACCTCGCCGCGCCACCTCCAGTGAGTACCGGGGAATGGGTTCGCCTGGGGATACTGGTTGGATGGCTGGCCGCCGTGGGGTTGTGTGCCCTCGATGCCTGTCCCGTGGCGGTGAGAGGTCCCTGAGGGACAGCGCGTCCCGTGCCGCACTATGCCGGAGAGCGGCGTCAGCGTAAGATTCCTCGTCACTGCCGGGCGCCCGTAGCTCAACTGGACAGAGCACCGGACTTCGGATCCGGGGGTTGGGGGTTCGAATCCCTCTGGGCGCGTCAAGCTCGGGAGGTACTAGGTGCCACCGTCACGCGAGCG
>JBHIEQ010000178.1:0-6185 GCA_046760725.1 Gemmatimonadales bacterium | reverse complement strand
TGCGATCGCAGGCTACATTACCGAGTGGGAGCCCGACTCCAAGTAGGCACGTCTCGCGGGCTCAGTCTCTCTGCCCCGCCGGTGCCGTCATGATCACGGGAACTCGCTCGGGCCTCAGTGCTTCCGCGGGATAGACGCCGCGCGCATTCCACAGGATCCAGTCCGTAAGACCCAGATCCTCCACCGCCCGGATCTGCGCCCGCACCTCGCGGGCGGTGTATCGGGGACGCCGCAGCGTGAACGCCTGGAGGTAGGGCCTGACCTTCACTGGGTGGCCTTCCCTCTCGTTACGCCGCAGTGCGTCCTCCACCGCGCGCCTCACCACCTCGTACGGCTGCGCGTTCGGGTAGCGGAATCCGAACGAGCCTCTGGGATAGTGACTGGGATAGACCATCGGTAGCATCACGTCGGCGAGGCCCGCGAGGTCGTCCCAGTTCTGGCCGATTCCCATGTCGCCTTCCGCGCTCGTAGTGAGCCCGAACACGTCCAGCGTGAAGGGTACGCCCAGCGGCGCCACACGGTCCCTCAAGAGCGCCACGCGCCGCCGGACCGCGGACCTCCTCGTCTCTCCGGGACGGCGCGAGGGATACGACGCCCGCTCCAACCGATGTGCCGGCTCGTCGGGGAAGCGCACGTAATCGAACTGAACCTCCCTGAACCCGAGCAAGACAGCCTCGGCGGCGAGATCCGCGGCGTAGAGCCAGACGGAATCCTGATAGGTGTCCACCCAGGGCTCTCCCAAACCGTCACGCCAGAGGCCTCCGTTCACGTCGCGCACGGCCCACTCCGGCTTTCGCTTGGCTAGGAGCGGATCGCGGGCGACGACGATGCGGGCGATGGGATGGATCCCGCGGAAACGCAGTAACGCCAGCCGCGCCCGCACATCGGGTGCGCGTACCATGCCGTTGGCCCCTATGGCAATAGCGGTTGCCACACCTGAGCGGTACGCCACGTGCCCCGTGGCATCCTTTACGTCGATCACGAAGGCGTTGATCTCGGTCGTGTCCGCGAGCTCCACCAGGCTATAAAACCGGGCCGATCCAAACACCCACGCATTCAGATACAGTCCGCGTACCACAGCGGGCGGTTCCCCGGGTGGAGGAGGCGGAATCGGAATGTGCGTAGGCGGCGGAGGCAGAATGTCCCTGCCGTAGTCGGGGACTGCTCTCGAGTGATGGAGTTCCTCCAGGGTGGGGGGCTCGATCGGCGGAGGGGGCGTCCGGATCGCCGCCAGGCCGGCTCGCGCGATCTCGTACGCGTAGTCGGGAACGCTGCCGCCGTGGTGAATCGGCACGAGTCCACGCACTTCCTGCTCGCTCTGTCCGGCGAGTGGCCGGGCCAGAGACAGCAGTCCCAAAGTGAGCGCGGTTATCGATCGACTCTTCAAGGTGCCGCGACCTCGTCCGCTGCAAGAGACAGCGAGAGACGGTCGAGGAACCGCCCGCGCGGCCCCCCGCCGTCTCGTTTACCGAGCCCGTACTAGTCTAGCGTTCCGGCTGGCCCTGCTCCAGGACCTTGAGCTCCACCCTCCGGTTCGCCGCCCTGCCCTGGGGCGTGTCGTTGGTCTCGATCGGATAATCGGGTCCGTAGCCCACGGCTTCCATCCGACCGGGATCGACCCCCTTGCTCGCGAGGTAAGCCTTGACGGCCTGCGCGCGCTCCCGCGACAACCGCATGTTCGTCCTGCGCCGCCCGCTGGCGTCGGTATGTCCTCCGATCTCGATCCGAACCTCTGGATGGGCTAGAAGCGAGGCGGCGACGCCGTCGAGTATGGCAAAGGACTCCTCGGTGAGCACCGAGCGGCCGCTCTGGAAGTTCACACCCTCTAGAACCAGTGGTTCCTCGCGCCGTACCCCTTGCTCGACGACGAAGAGGATCGGGCATCCCACTGCGTCCACGCTCTGCCCAGCGAGTGTATTGGGACACCGGTCGATTCCGTCGGACACCCCGTCGCCGTCGGAGTCAGCCGGGCATCCCATCTCGTCCACTGGTGTCCCGGCCGGCGTGTCCGGGCACTGGTCGGTGGTGTCGAGCACGCCGTCGCCGTCGCTGTCGGCGGTACAGCCCGTATCGGTGACCGGGGTGCCGGGCGGCGTGTCCGGACATTGATCGAGCCCGTCGAACACTCCGTCACGGTCGCCGTCGAGCGGGCAGCCGCCGGCGTCAACTGTAGCACCCTGCGGTGTCGCAGGGCACTGATCGAGCCCATCGAACACCGAGTCCCCGTCGCTGTCGAGCGGGCAGCCGCTCTGATCGACCGCGGCTCCGGCGGATGTGTTGGGGCAGAGGTCGATGCCGTCGTACACGGTATCCAGGTCGCCGTCGCTCGGACAACCAACTTCGTTGACCAGCGCCCCTCGCGGAGTGTCGGGGCAGTTGTCGAGCCCGTCGAACGCCCCGTCGGCGTCCTGATCGGTGGGACACCCGGCGGTATCGACCATCGCACCCATCGGAGTGTCGGGACACCGGTCGTCCTTGTCCGCGACCCTGTCTTTGTCGGAGTCGCGGGGCGGCCCCCCGAAGGCATAAACGGAGATGCCGATCGAGCCAGCGAGATTGTCGGCGCCGGCACGCCCTTCTATTCGGATCGCGGCTCGACCGCCGAGCGACAATCGGTCGCCCACGAGCAAGTGCCACCCGCTGTCGTCCCTCTCGAACGCGCCGCGGTAGTACATCCGGTCGAATCCCGCGCCGACGTACGGTGTTCCGAGGGGGATGAAGCTGGCGTGTGCCAGGAATGTTCCTCCGATGCGGGAGACGTTCACGGCCTGACCCGTCTGGTTGGTCTGGGTCTGGACGTAGTCGCCGCTCAACTCGAGCCCGAACATGCGCGTCAGGTGCCATCCGAGTCGCCCGCCTCCGCCCGAGCTTCCAGCGAGGCCCAGGCTTGCGGAATCGTAGCTCGCCAGCGTTCCGAAGGTGCCGAGCTCGATCTGGCCCCCCGCACCGCTCTGCGATTCTGCGATCTCGGGAATGACGAGGCCGGCGAGCATAGCAAGCGCGGCCGCCCATCCGGTTTTCAATCGAAGTGCTCTCATAGGATCGGAGTAATATAGGTTTGGGCGTCCGCGATTCAATGCGACCGGAAACCCCGCGCAACTGTGGCGTCCGTCACACTGCGAACTGACTACTGAGCCAGTAAGCTTGCGGGAAGACTCTCCCGCTAGATGGCTGCACGACCGATGCTACGGGTTGCCAGGCGCCCGGGGCGGCAGTGTAGGTTTCCCTTTGCGATCAAGGGGGAATCCGTGCTTGTAGGCATCCAGTATTGCGTGGAATGAAACTACCAGCCGAGGGCCGCCGGTCTGGCGGCTGAGATACGTGAACGCTTCGCCGACGTGGAGATCAAGCTCGTCGAGAGCTCTGGAGGCGCGTTCGAGGTGACCGTGGACGGAGATCTCATCTTCTCGAAGCTAGAGCTGGGCCGCCACGCGGAGCCAGGCGAAGTGCTAGGCCTGATCGAAGAGCGAGTTGCATGAGGCTCGCCGTCTCCACCGGCGGGGGTGACGCGCCGGGGCTGAACGCGGTTATCCGCGCCATCGTGCTGTCGGCAATCCACCGCGGGTGGGAGGCTTTCGGCGTGGAGCGCGGGTTCGGCGGCCTATTGGGCGACGCCCGCGTGATCCCGCTCGACCGTGAGAGCGTGCGCGGCATTACACACCTGGGCGGCACGATACTCCGAACCACCAACCGCGGTAATCCGTTTCGCTGGCCGATGCTGGGAACGGACGGCAAATGGATCGAAGTCGATCGGTCTGCTGAGGTGCTGCGGCGCTTCGAGCAGCTGGGACTCGACGCGCTTGTGGCAGTGGGTGGTGACGGCACACTCGGCATCGCCTACGAGCTCTGGAAGAAGGGTCTGCCCGTGGTGGGAGTGCCGAAGACGATCGATAACGACGTGCGGGGCACCGTCGTGACGTTCGGTTTCGACACCGCGGTGCAAACCGCGACTGATGCAATCGACAAGATTCACTCGACGGCCGAGTCTCACGAGCGCGTGATGGTGGTCGAGGTGATGGGTCGCAACGCGGGCTGGATAGCGTTGTACTCGGGGCTCGCCGGCGGTGCCGACGTGATCCTCGTACCGGAGATCGCGTTTGATCTCGAGAGCGTATGCGATCGGATACGCGAACGCGAGGCGCGGGGTCGCCACTTCAGCATTGTAGTGGTGGCCGAAGGCTCACGGCCCAAGGACGGGAACGTGATCCTGGCTGAGGAAGCGAAGGCCGGCAGCGCCGCGCGGTTGGGAGGTGTGGGGCACTGGGTGGCCGATCGGATCTGCGAAATGACCGGCAAGGAGACCCGTGTACTTACGCTCGGCCATCTCCAGCGTGGCGGATCACCCACGACCTACGACCGGATACTCGGACTCCGCTTCGGCGCGGCTGCGGTGCGCGCGGTCGCCGACGGCAAGTTCGGCGAGATGGTGGCACTCGATCCGCCGATCGTGAAGACCGTGCCGATAGCGGAGGCCCTGGGCACACCGCCCGGCGTGCCCCTGGACTCCGACGTGGTCTGCACTGCGCGAGAGCTGGGAATCTCTCTCGGCGATTGACGGTCCTTCCCCGCCGCGCCTCGACGGCGCTAGCACAGCGTAGGTAGGAGATGTCGCCGCACACCCACGTTCGCGACCACTACCTTCCGCCCGACCCGGAGGCCTACCGGCGCGCAGAACCGGCAACCGGTCGCGTAATCGTGATTGCGCCGACGAGAGCCGCCTGCGAGACCATCGAGCGAGCATGTCGTTTGCAGATCGAGACCGTGCTCGAGCGCGAGCACGGCGAGGAGATCCGCGAACTCGCCCGAAGGGGTTTGGGCTTCGGAATAGTGGCCGCCACCGGCACGGGAAAGACGCTCGCGATCAGGCCAATCGCCGAAGAGGTACTTCAAGCGCCACTCAGAGTGGGCGTGGTGAATCGAGAGCGCGAAGCCACGCCCGAGACTCCCACCTGGAATGTCGTGATCGTGACGACGGGTATTGCCCGCCGGTGGTTTCAAGACGAGCTGATCGATCGCCGCGACACGCTGGTGGTCGATGAGATCCACCAGACGTCCGCGGAGCTTGAGCTGTGCCTCGCTCTCGGCAAGCGCGTCGGCTGCCGCTTCGTGTGGCTCTCGGCCACGGTGGATCCCGCTTTCTACGCCGAGTATCTGGATTCCGCAGAGGTCCTGGAGACGACCGCGTTCGATCCCCAGCTCGGGGCCCGCGTGGAGACCGTTGCGCGAGATCCCGTGCAGTTTCTGGATGATCGTTTCCTGCGCCGCGCCGTGAAGGAGCGACGCGGTGTTGCGGTCTTCCTCCCCACTCGCGCCGAGGTGGAGCTGGCCGCGGCCGAGCTGGGCGAACGGGCGCCCCGGCTGGAGACCGCGTTCTATCATGGCGGCGAGCCTATCCGCGTGATTCGGCCGTTTCTGGACGGGACGGCGGAGCGTCCTTTCGTCCTTGCTCTCACGCAGGCAGGGCAGTCTGCATTGAACGTGCAGGGCCTCGACACCGTGGTGATCTGCGATGCGGCATACCGCAACGTCGTCGAACGCGGCCGCAATGTGCTCATCCGCAGCCACCTCAACGCCAATGAGATCCTCCAAATGGCGGGTCGGGTGCACGGTCGCGTGCCGAACGGCGAGGTGTTCATCCTGAGCGATAGAGAGATAGAGTTCCTCCACCTTCGACCCGAGCCCCCCGAGTTCCAGCTCGCGGGCGACAACGAACGCATCGCGCTGACTGCAGCAGCTCTCAAGGTGGATCTCACCGATCTCGATCTGCCGATCGCCCTGGACCGCGCCGCATATCGAGCCGCCGTGGCCAAGCTGGAGGACCGCGGCATCGTGCAGGACGGCCGACTCACCACGTACGGGAGGGACGTGGAGGCAATGCCGGTCGATCGGCCGTGGGCCGAGCTACTCGTGCAGTCCGACGACAGACTTCTGCCGTTCCTCGCCGTCGCCGCGAACGTGGACTCCCTGCACCGCATGACGAGAGAGGGCTGTGACCTGAGCGGCATCACGGTTTACGGCTCCGATCACCTGACGGCGTACAACGCGTACGCCGAGGCGGTCAACCAGTGCGGGCGGCTCGGGAGAGTCTATGGACTGGAGCGCCACCTCTTCACCGGGGCGATCGATGAGTGGGCCGAGGACCGGGGAGTACTGGTGAAGGCGATCGAGGACATAGCACTTGGCAT
>JBHIEQ010000177.1:0-6264 GCA_046760725.1 Gemmatimonadales bacterium | reverse complement strand
GAATCGACCGGCGGTGGAGGGGGCGGAGGCGGCGGGCCGCCACCGCATGCCGCCGCGCCCACCACAACGGCGATCCCAGCGGTCAATGCAAGAGTGAGTCGCATGTTCGCTCCAGATGGTTCTAAGGTTGCGTCGTCGTGAGTCTCGGTTCGGATAGGCGCGACGACCAAGCTGGCAGTCGCGCATCACCCACTCGCGTGAGCTGGCGCACCCGTCCCGTCTCCGTGTCAATTACCCACACCTGCCGGGCTCCCGTCCGGTTAGAGATGAACGCTATGTGGCGTCCATCGGGAGCCCATGTGCCGTCCTCGTTCCTCCCTGCGCTCGTAAGCTGGCGTACGGACCGCTCACGCACGTCCATCACGAACACCTGCGGACTGCCGGCCACGTCGCGGTGGAAGACGAGATGCCTTCCGTCGGGTGACCACTCCGGCGCATACGAGCCGCCGGTGACGCCGTAGTCGAACGGTGCGAAGAGCTGCTGTCCGGTACCGTCCCGACTCATAGCGTAGATCTGCGTCAGACCGGCGCGCGTCGAAACAAACGCTATTTGGCGTCCGTCCGGGCTGAACGTGGGTGAAAGGTTATCGGAAAACCGACCTACCGTCAAGCGCTGTAAACAGCAATCCTGCGCGAGGTTATACGTGTAGATATGCGTGCCCTCGACACCGGCTCTGGCGAACGCCAGCGTCCCTCCGTCGGGCGAGAACGCCGAGGTGAAATTGAACAGCTCTTGAGTCGGGCCGAGTACACGCGACTCGCCCGAATCGAGATCTTGCAGGATGATGCTCGCCCACCCAGAATCGAGCAAACTGTACGCCACGCGACGTCCCGTGGGATCCCAAGCAGGCGAATAGCTGTTGGCGCCGGCAGGCGAGAGTGGGGAGAGATTCGCCCCGTCCGAATCGACCACGTATACCCGGCCGGCGTGCACGAACAGGATGCGCGTCGCGGCGATACCCGGCTCGCCGGTCGCGGCTCTCACCAGCTCGTCGGCCGCGCGATGCACCTCCATGCGAAACGCGGGGTGAGCGACCCCCACCTCCCGCATCCCCAACCGGCGTCGCACGGCCGCGCCATGCACGTCGTACAGATTGATGATCACGGCCCCCGAATCGGGGCCGGGAAGGATCGCGACGGCGAAGTCCGCTCCCAGAGCGGCGTAGAGGGGGTAGTTGACGAACGGCTCTGGAGTCTGCGACCCCGCCGGGCGCCGGGCCTCCCCGCTGTCCGGGGGAGGCAGCGTCACCCCCAGCACCAGACTGTCTCCCTGCGGCAGCGTGATCATCTCGAACCGATCGCCGTAGTCCAGATCCCTGCGGATGATGGCTCGGAGAGAGTCGGTGAACTCGCCGCGCGGCCCGCCCAACACGAGCATGCCGGGACGCACACCCGGCGTGTAAGTGATGCCGATCCGGACCCCCTGCTCTACGGGAGGGACGGTGTCCTGGGACAGGACGACCGTCGGAAGGGACGAAACGCACAGCGTCCAACATCCAATCAATGTCCAACGGTTGCCCGGTGTCCAGCGATCAGTCATTGAGCGAGAAGACCTTGAGCGTTGGCTCTTGGATGTTGAACATTGAGCCTTCGCTTAGCGCCGGCTGGTTGGATCAAAGAAGAACCTGACCGCCAGGATGTCGTCGGCGTAGCCCTCCGGCAGGGGACCGAACGCAGCCTGGTTGCCGGCCTGCTCGATTGCCCCCTGCGCCTCGAGATCGAACGCGAAACTACCCGAACGCACGACGAACTGTACGTTGGAGATCGATCCGTCCCTGTGAATGAAGAACATTACTTCGGCACGTAGCGAGACATTGCCGTGTGGTCGGTTCCAGCGGCGATAGACCTGCGCCACGATGTTCTCGAGGTACTCCGGATACGGAAACACGACACCGCTGGTCTTGACCGTGGCGACATCGGCTCCAGTGGAAGGCTCCTCCTCGGGGAGCGGCTGTTCTTCGGGTGTGGTGCGTGGAGCGGGCTCGCGCTCGGTTTCCCGCACCGGCTCGGGAGGAGGCGCTGTTTCGGCCACTGTGGTGCGGCGCGGGCGTCGCTCCGATATCGGCACCCGTTGCTCGGCGGGTCGTTCGACAGTTTCGGGTGCGCGCCGTTCCTCGGGCCGGACCCGAGGCGCGGCCACGAGCTCCACACGATAGACCGGCACCTGACTCCGGGTGAGCAGAGGAGGGGCGGCGAACATCACTCCGACCGCGAGTCCGTGAAGCACGAGGGTGCCGACCGCCGCGGTCGGCGAGCTCGTGAGATCCGCCCTGCGGCGCCACTCCCGGCGGAACGCTCCGCTCATCGGCCGATTTCCTCCTCGAGAGCGACTATGCCCACGTTGTCGACACCGGCCTGGCGCAGCACCGCCAGTACCCTCACCGCAACCCCGAAGTTCACGCGCTGATCGGCCCTGAGATAGACACCGCTGGGTTGCCGCGCCTACACCACGGCCGGGAAGCTCGCACGGAACTCCTCGTACGACAGCGGCGTCTCGTCGATGAAGATCTGCCCCCGCCGGTCGATGGAGATCGTCAGTCCTTCCTTCGGCTGGAGCGGGCGCGCTTCGGCGCGGGGCAGATCGACGTCCACTCCTCCCTGCATGATCGGCGCCGTGATCATGAAAATGATCAACAGGACGAACGCCACGTCCACGAGTGAAGTAACGTTGATGTCCGCCGTGAGCGGAAGCTCGCCTCTTCCGTGCAGACCCTCCTGCGCCATGGGCTAGATCATCCCTTCGCGGGCCATGCTACCGACGATCTCGTGAGCGAATCCTTCCAGCTCTCCCGTGAACACGCCGAGCCGGTTCACGAACAGATTGTATGCTATCACCGCGGGGATCGCGACGGCGAGACCCAGCACCGTGGTGACCAGCGCCTCCGCGACTCCGGGCGCCACTGCGGAGATGTTTCCCGATCCGCCGGCGGCAATACCGATGAAAGCATCCATTACGCCGAGCACCGTGCCCAGCAACCCCAGGAGCGGGCTCACAGAGCCTATTGTCGCCAACCAGGGTATAAACCGCGCCATGAGATCGCGTTCCGCACCCACCTCTTTGGCGAGCACCATACGCAGCACCTCGAGCTGCGTCGATCTCAGCGTGCCCGCGCCCTTACTCGGGGAATCCTGGAGGGAGCCGGGCTTGAGCTCGGAGAAGAAGTTCACCCCTTCGCGCAGCAGCCTGCCGTAGGGAGAGGACGGCAGCTTCATCACGGCGTGGTAAGCCTCTTCCAGCCGGTCGGTGTTTTCCAGCGCGTCGAAGAACTGATCTCCCTGGCGCCGCACGCGCCGGAACTGCACCCACTTGAGCACGATCAGGAACCATGACAACAGCGAGAACAATGCCAGCACGATCAGCACCGCCTTGGTCGCGGTGCTGGAGGTCGTGACCAGCTCCCACGTGCTGGTGGGAAGCGCACCGCCGACCTGGAGAGTCAAGCCGCCTCCTCCGCGATCCATTGATAGGTCTGCTTGAGGCCGCTCGCGAGGGTTACCTCGGGACTCCAACCCCACTCCCGCCTCGCCCTGTCGAACGACACAGCACTGCGCGCGAGCTCGCCGGGGCGGGGCGGCGCGTGTTCCACGGGCGCGGAGGATCCTGTGGCACTGAACAGCGCCTCTACGAGCCCGGTCACGCTCGTCTCGATTCCCGTACCGATGTTGAACGCGAGATCGTCGAGCACCGAGCCCTGCGGCAGGTCGCAGGTCGTGGCCAACAAGTTGGCGCGCGCCACATCACCCACGAACACGTAGTCGCGCGTCTGACTTCCGTCACCGTACACCGTGAGGGGGCGTCCCTTTCGCAGTCGTTCTCCGAAGATCGCGACCACGCCCGCCTCGCCGTGGGGGCTCTGCCTGGGGCCGTAAACGTTCGCGTAGCGCAATGATACCGACTCGAGCCCGTGCAGCGCGCGGTAGGCCGCGAGGTAATACTCCGACGAGAGCTTGCTCACACCGTAGGGCGATACCGGCGACTTGGGGGCACGCTCGCCGTGCGGCAGCCTGTCGCTCTCACCGTAGACCACGCCGCCGGAAGACGCGAACACCACCCGGGCAACTCCTCCCTCTCTCGCGCCCTCCAAGAGATTTAGCAGTCCGAGCAGATTCACCTGGGCGTCGAACTCGGGTTGAGCAACCGATACTCGAACGTCCATCTGTGCCGCGTGGTGGTTGAGTACCGTGAAGTCGCCCTCGGCCAGCAGCCGTCTCGCCTCGGGCGAGCGCACGTCGCCCTCCACGAAACTCGCGCCGGCCGGCACGTTCTCGTGCCGGCCGCTCGAGAGGTCGTCCAGCACGGTTACCTCGTAGCCCGCTTGCAGGTATTGCTCGGCGACGTGAGATCCGATGAATCCGGCGCCACCGGTCAGCAGGACTCTGCCCGTCATCGGTCGGAGTCCACGTCCTCCTCGACGTCCTCCCTTAGATCGAAAAGGTACCGAATCGTGGCGCTGACCTGAGCTTCGTTCCCGTTGCCGGCGGCGCCGCGGAGCCGGACCGTGGGCTCGTGCAGCAGTTTGTTGGTGAGAGACTTGGCCAGATACTCCACGCGCTCGCGGTCCTCATCGGAGAGATGTCCCAACTTCTTCATCGTTCTGGCCAGCTCGCGATCACGGATCTCCTCAGCGTGCGATCGGAGCGCCCGCACAAGATCCACCATCCCGCGCCCCCGGTACCACTCGTAGAAGATCTCCACCTCCTGATCGACGATCGCTTCCGCTTTGGGGACTTCGCGCTTGCGACTGCCGATCGAGGCGGCTACGACTCCCTCGAGATCATCGATGTCGTAGAGGAACACGTTCTCCAGGTTCCCGACCGCGGGATCCACGTCCCTGGGAACGGCGATGTCGAGTATGCAGAGAGGGCGGCCTCCGCGATCCCGCAAGTGTGGGCGTACCCGCTCCGGCCGCACCACGGGGTGCGGGGCGGCGGTCGAACAGAGCACTATGTCCACCGAGCCGAAGTACTCCCACGCTGCGTCGTGCTGAATCGCCCTACCTCCCCACTGCTCGGCGATCGCCCTTGCACGGGCCATGTTCTTGTGGGCCACCATCACGGCGCGCACGCCCTCCTCGCTGAGACACGTCATGGCCACCTCCGCCATGTCGCCCGCGCCTAGGATCAGCGCACGCCTGCCTGCCAGATTCCCGAAGATCTTGCGGGCGAGATCCACGCTCGCGGAGGGAACCGACGCGGCACCCGAACCCAGAGCGGTCTCGGCCCGCACGCGTCCGCCCACCCTCAGCGCCGTCTGGAACAGCCGACTGAGCACCGGCCCGGCATGATCGCGGCAGGTCTCCCACGCGTGCCGCACCTGTGCCTGGATCTGCGACTCCCCAAGGACCATCGAGTCGAGTCCGGCCGCCACGCGAAAGAGCTGGCGTGCCGCCTCGCGGTTCTGCCTCACGTAGGCCACGGGTTCCGCGGGCTGCCCCAGCTGACGGTCGGCCAACTGCCAGAACTCGTCCAGCGCCCGAGCGTTAGCGTCCGCGAGATATAGCTCGATTCTGTTGCACGTGGAGAGCAGCACCGCCCCGGATCCGCCCTGCTCGAGAACGCGCGAGATCACCTGCGGTACCTCGCGGTCGGGCCACGCCAGCTTCTCCCGCAACTCCACGGGCGCTGTGCGAGGGTTGATGCCGACGAGGGTGATCATGGTGGTTGACGGTATCGAACGGTCTCCGGTTGTGGTGAACGGTGTGCGCAGTGCGCGGTACGCGGGGCGTGGCACGCCGTGGCCCACGGGCTCACGGCCGGAGGTGCCCTCGCACGCCGCGGCGCTTACCGTGCGGCCTAGCAGCAGCACGTGGCATAACGGTCAGCCGAACGCGTGTTCGGGCACCCCGGCGGCTTCGCCTGCTAACAGCGCACTGTCCACCTGTAACACCCCCCACCTAAGAATATATGAAGAACATCATGAACTCTTAATAATCAGAGAAGCCGCTCACAGGAACCGCGTCCCCGCGGGGCTGAGCACGATCAGAACGAGATAGGCGAGCGCCACTGCTACGAAGGCTGCGACGGATGCGTAGGCCGCCCTCTTCCCTCTCAACCTACCGATGAGCCTCAGCCACGCGATCACGCCCACCACCAGCCAAGCGGCGAGACCCCAGCCCATGTGCACCGCATTCACTATCGGGCCCGTCTCGGTCCGTTCCGCGAAACCGATCGCGAGGAGCACTCCGACGGTGATCGCGGGAAAGCCGGCCAAGAGCGCCACGTGATTCAACCGGTCGAGCTGCTCCAGAGGCGGGACGAACTGGA
>JBHIEQ010000176.1:0-6279 GCA_046760725.1 Gemmatimonadales bacterium | reverse complement strand
GGAATTCCCCACACCCGGGAAATCTTCGATTGTTTCATCCACCCCCTGCTCGAACAAATCCGCACCGATGCTCCCGAACAGATCGTCGTCCTGGCCGAAAACCGCCTGGGGCTGCGCGGTCCGATCACCAGTGTGCGCCAAGCCGCCCGCGATCTGGGCCTCGAGCCTTTCCCGATCCCTCTGGCAATCAACTACGGCGGCGACAACGGGAGAGCCCCATGCGAGAAGGTCATGACCTGCGACCTATTCCCATGCAAGATCGGTGCGAAGAACGACCTGGCCGTGACCCTCCTCCCCGCCGCTCAGCGGTACGGTGCCCTGATCAAGGACAGGACCATCGCCACGAAGCTCGTCCTCCGCGGAAGGAAAGTGGGTGAAGTCGAGTGTCTGGACCTCGCGAGCGACCGCCGGTTCAAAGCGCGAGGCACGCTGGTGATCGTGAGCTGTGGAGCCATTCCCTCCGCCGCGTTACTCATACGATCCGGCCTGCAACACGTAGGGCGCGGGGGGCGCCTCATCGGTCGCCGCCTCATGCGCCACTGCAGCGGGATCGTCGTCGGCATGTTCCCCTTCAAGACCAATCCCGAGCGGCAATTCCACAAGCAGGTCGCGCTCACCGACTTCTACTACGGCCGCTCCGACGCGAAACCCATCGGACCCTGGGGAATGATCCAGGCGCTCCAGACTCCGCCACCCGAGTACATTAGAGCCGCATCGCCCTACGGGCCGCTACTCGGGTGGATCGGCGCGCAAACGGTCAAGTACCAGTCTTTCCTGTTGTGCCTGGCCGAGGATCTTCCGAATCCACGGAACCGGGTCGAGCTGGATCCGAAGCGCACGGATCCCCACGGCATGCCCCTCGCGCGCGTGTTTCACCAGTATTCGCGCCGTGACCTGGCGGCTCGCCGCGCGCTCTACCGGGTAGCGGGACGGATTCTCAGAAAGGCGGGCTCTCTCTTCCGCATACGCATGCCGATTCACACGTACTCACACGCCGTGGGAACTTGCCGGTTCGGCACGGACCCTCAACACGCCGTACTCGACCCCTGGTGCCGCATGTTCGGGACCGACAACCTCTATGTCGTCGATGGGAGCTTCTTCCCATCGTCCGGCGGTGTGAATCCCAGTCTCACGATCGCGGCAAACGGGTTCAGGGTGGGACACCACCTCGTGGAACAGTGGGACTGAGCGCTCACCTGCCACCATGAGGCCGGTCCACGTCGCCATCCTCGGCTGCGGTAAGGTGGCCCGCCTCCACAGCCGGATCGCCCGCACTATGCGTTCCAGGGTTCGCCTCTCCTACGCGAGTCGGTCCCGTGAGCGAGCCGAAGAATATCGGCGCAAATACAACGGGGTCCGGGCCTACAGCAGCTACGAGGAGGCGTGCGCCGACGACCGAGTTGAGGCGGTCTTCGACTGCACACCGCACGCGCTACGCGTGGAGAACGCGGAATTGGCTACGCGCCACGGGAAACACCTCCTGATGGAGAAACCGGCGGCGCGGACACTGGAAGAACTCGCGACGATCGAGCGCCACGTAGCGGGCGCCGGAGTCCGGGCAATGGTAGCTGAGAACTACTTCTTCAAGCCGCTGGTGCGGGTACTGCAAGCGCACATCGAGCACGGCGACATCGGCACGCCCATGGTGTTAGAGCTCAATCACACAAAGCGCTCCAAGATCACCGGCTGGCGGTGCGACCGGGAGATGATGGCGGGGGGAGCACTTCTCGAGGGTGGCGTGCATTGGGTCAACCTGCTGATGAGCCTGGGCGGCCCCCCGCTCGAGGTCGTCGCCGCGAGGCCCACCGCCGACTATCCGCAGGTCGCGCCCGTCGAGGACAGCATCGAGCTGCTGATCAAGTTCGCGGACGGAGCCGTGGGTAAGCTGCTTCACTCATGGAACATCACCAACCGTATCGGCGGACTCGGCATTTCGCATCTGTACGGCAGCGGGGGAAACATCCACTTTGAGAGTAACGGCTTGTTCGCCGTCGTGGTCGGGGGGAGGAAACGGCTCCGGATCCCGGGTCTGCTCGACATCATGGGGTATAGGCGAATGCTCGAGCACTTCGTGGAATCGGTGAGACGGGGAGAGGCACCCCAAATGTCACTTGCGCTCGCCCGGCGCGACATGGCGGTGATCGCAGCAGCGTACCGCTCACTAGACAGCGGCCGGTTCGAGCGCGTGAATCAGGAGAACTGAATATGCTCGAGATCCACAGTCCCGCCTTCAGCGACGAGGGTCCCATTCCGCGCGCGCATACGTGCGACGGAGCGGACCTCTCACCACCGCTCAAATGGAGCGGCACGCCCGCCGACGCGAAAACCCTGGCGCTCATTGTGGACGACCCGGACGCGCCGGCCGGCACATGGGTCCACTGGGTACTGTACAACCTTCCGGCGACGGTCGATGACCTGCCCTCCGGGCTGCCCACGGATCCGGAGATCGCCCAGCCGGTCCAGGCCCGACAAGGCACGAACGATTTCCGGCGGAGCGGCTACGGGGGGCCGTGTCCGCCACCCGGGCCCGCACACAGGTACTTCTTCAAGCTCTACGCGCTCGATGCGGAGCTCGACCTGCCCCCCGGCGCGACGAAGGCTGCACTGGTGAAAGGAATGGAGGGGCACGTCCTGGCGGAGGCGCTGCTGATCGGCAAGTACGGGCGGTAAGAGATACAGCTTCCCTGCCGGGCGTGCTGCAGGTCACGTCACGATTGGGAGCCGACATTTAGGTTGACGATTGTCCCGACTATCCGAGGAGGCATCACCCATGCGCAAGCGCTACAGCCCTCCGGCACTCCTGGCATTGGGACTCAGCCTGGTTGTATCAGCCTGCGACGACACGTTGAGCCCCGAGGAGGCCTTCGACCCCGACCAGACCACCGCTGACCTGGCGGTGATCGACTCGACGTTCAACACCGCGGCCTTCCAGAGCCTCGCGGCTCTGGGTGCCGTGTTCGACGTGCCCGGAGCGGCACCGATTGCCGCGGCAAACGATCTCGTCGAGACCGCCGCCAGGCCCGACGAACCGGACTTCGCCGTCAAGGTGATCCGGGCCACGCGCCGCCTCATGGCGGTGAGGGCCGCCGACGCCGCGGTAGAGCTGATCCCCGAGCAGCTCCGGGGCCTAACACTCGTGTACAGCACGCAGGAACAACACTACATCGTCGATGAGTCGCGAACGGACGCCCCAGCAACCGGGATCAGGTTCATCCTCTACTCTGTGAACCCGGTAACTCACGAGATCGCGGAGCCCCTCACCGAGATCGGTTATGCCGACCTGATCGATGAGAGCACCGACACCGCAGGTATCGTGCGTCTGGTCGTTGTCTCGGAGGGTGTAACGTTTGTCAACTACACGGTCTCCGCGAGCGGCACCCTCACTGCGCCGACCGTCTCGATAGCCGGCTTCCTGAGTGACGGGACCAACCAGGTCGATTTCACGTTAGTGCATTCCTTCGAGCTGAACGCCGGCGCATTCACCATCTCGATCGACTACGACATCGACGTGGCCGCGGCCGATTTCCACGTTGAGGTGGCGGTGACCATTTCCGGGACGGAGCAACAGAACACGACGACCGCGACCGTCACAGTCACGTCCGGCAGCAACACGGTCACAGTTCAGGCCGACCTGACCAACGACACGGGAACGCTCGACGTCTCCGTCAACAATGTCCCGTTCGCCACGGTCACGGTCACGAACACGGGCTTCGAGGCCACCGATCCCAGCGGCAACCCGCTGTCGCAGAGCCACGCGAACGCTCTGAGACAGATCTTCGAATTCGTCGAAGAGGTATTCGACATATTCGAGGACCTGTTCGACCCGGTGGAGTTCCTCTTCAACTTGGAGACGCCGTAGAAACCATCCGGAGGAAGGCCGAAGGGGACTGGGGGGCCCCAGCCACACTCATCGCCTCCCTTGGCCCAGCATCTCGTTAGATTCCCGCCGAGATGCCTTCCAGGAGCCACGAGGCGGCGCTCATCGTGGGCGCCGGCCCGATCGGACTCGGTTGCGCCATATCGGCCAAGCGGCGCGGCGTCAATCCGCTGGTGATCGACGCCGGGGCCCTCGCGAACTCCATCGTACGGTATCCGGTGGGCATGATCTTCTTCACGACCCCGGACCGGCTGGAGATCGGCGGCCACCCGCTGGTTTGCGCCGGCCCTAAGCCGACGCGCGAAGAAGCACTCAAGTACTACCGCGGAGTTGCAAACAACGAGGGAATCCGAGTCAAGACGTACACGAGACTCGTATCGGCAGAGCGCAAGGGCCCGGGACTCCGCTGCGCCCTCCGCACCCGACATGGCACCGGGCACATAACCTGCGACCGACTGGTGCTCGCCACGGGCTACTACGACAATCCCAACATGCTAGCCGTGCCGGGCGAGGACCTTCCCCATGTGAGCCACTACTTCGATGAGGCGCACAAGAGCTTCAACCAGGATGTCGTAGTGATCGGCGGCAAGAACTCCGCAGTCGAAGCCGCGCTGCAACTGTTCCGCGCAGGCGCGCGGGTGACCCTCGTCTATCGACGGCGCGAGTTCTCGCAGTGTCAAGTACTGGCTCCGACCGGACATCGAGAACCGGATCAAGTTCGGTGAGATACGAGCGCGCCTCGGAGCCACCGTCGTCGAGATTCAAGAGCGGCAGGTACTGGTACGCCTGGAAGACGGCACGCAAGAGCGGATTTCGGCGGATCGCGTCTATGCCCTGACGGGCTTCCACCCGGATACGGACCTGCTTCGAAGGATAGGTGTGGAGTTCGACCCCGAGTCGGGAATACCGAGGATAGATCCCGAAACGCTCGAAACGAACGTGCCGGGAGTACATGTGGCAGGGAGCCTCACCGCCGGCTGCGCTATATCCGACGTGTTCATCGAGAACGGCCGCTTCGACGGCGAGAAGATCTTCGGTGACCTATCCGCGCGCCGACACGCCGCGGAGGGCTACGCCAACATCAAGCGAGAGCCGGGCGAGTAATCACACCCGTCGCCCCCCCTTAGTGCAGCGCCGTCACCTCCTCGATCAACTTCTTAAGTGAGTCCTTCGCGTCGCCGAACAGCATCGACGTCCGGGAGTCGTAGAACAGCTCGTTGTCGACTCCGGCGAATCCCGGTCGCATGCTGCGCTTCATGACGATCACGTTCTGGGACTTGTCCACATTCAGGATCGGCATACCGTAGAGCGGGCTCTCGGGAGTATTGCGCGCCGCCGGGTTGACCACGTCGTTCGCTCCGATCACGAGTGAGACATCGGTGTGCTCGAACTCGGGGTTGATCTGATCCATGTCCCTCAGCTTGTCGTAGGGCACGTTAGCCTCCGCCAGGAGCACGTTCATGTGACCCGGCATGCGACCTGCCACGGGATGGATCGCGTACTTGACCTCGACTCCCCGGCTCCCGAGCAGCTCGGCGAGTTCGCGCACCTCATGCTGCGCCTGCGCCACCGCGAGCCCGTATCCGGGAGCGACGACAACCTGCCGCGCATATGCCAGCATCATGGCGGCGTCCTCCGCGGTGACGCTCCGCACCGTCTTCTCGCCTGCCATGGCGGCCTTGGCGGACTCCGATACGCCGGCTCCGAACGCTCCGAACAGGACGTTGGCGAGCGAGCGGTTCATCGCGCGGCACATGATGTTCGTGAGAATCAGTCCCGACGCGCCGACCAGCGCGCCGCTGATGATCAGGCCCTCGTTGTTGATGACGAAACCGGTCATAGCCGCGGCGATGCCCGAGTATGAGTTCAACAGCGAGATGACAACCGGCATGTCCGCCCCACCGATCGGAATGACCGACAGGATCCCCAATACGAACGCGATGGCTGCGAGCACGCCGAACAGCACCGGCTGGTCCGGCGTGACCACCAGCCAAACGATGAGAGCCACCGCAGACGCCAGGAGGATCGCGTTCAACGTCTTCTGGAGCGGATACGTGACCGCACGGCCCGTCACGAGTTCCTGCAGCTTCCCGAACGCGATCAGGCTCCCCGAGAAGGTGAGGCTCCCGACCACCACCGAGAGCTGAACCGCCACACCCACGTTGAGCGGTACCGTCTCGCCCAGACTCAGGAGTTCGAGAAACTCCGCACTGGCCACGAGAGCCGACGCTCCACCGCCGAACCCGTTGAGCAGAGCCACCATCTGCGGCATGGCCGTCATTTGCACCATCCGCGCAAACGTGGCGCCCACCAGCGAGCCCACGATCACACCGATCACAATCATCTGCCACGTGAGAATGCCCCCGAAGGCCATCGTGGCGACGATCGCTATGAGCATGCCA
>JBHIEQ010000175.1:0-6284 GCA_046760725.1 Gemmatimonadales bacterium | reverse complement strand
CGAGTGAGCCTCTCACGGCAGCCCGCCTGGAGGCGCTCGCCGTCCGGGGCAAGGACGGATTCAGGCATTATCTCCTGCCGCTCGCGGCTCTAAAGCTCAAGCAGGGGTTCGGTCGGTTGATCCGGTCCGGGTCCGACGCCGGCGTGGTGATGCTGATGGATCATCGCATAGTGTCTCGCAACTACGGGGGCGTGCTGATGGATTCCCTTCCGCCGGCGTCCCGCGTGGTAGGTCCCTGGGATGAAGTACGGACGCAGGCTCAGGAGTTCTTCGAGGCACGCGGGATCGGAGTGCCGGTATGAGCCTCGGCGACCGGCCGCATCCCAGCTTCCGGCTGCCGGAACCCGAGCGAGAGCATCCGGCGTGGGTGCTGGTGAGCCTGCTCGTGCATCTCGTGGTGGTGCCGCTGGTGATGCTCACGGTGGGGACTCGGGTGGACGTGGGCGTTGCGGGTGTGGTTGGGGAGGTGCGGTCCGAGGGGGTGAGCCCGGTGTTTCTGGGTGGCGGTGGTGGTGTCAGGGAAGGGAGTGGTGGTAGGGAAGAGGGCGCCGCCGCTGCCGAGCAGGCCGACACGGCGGCGGGCGAGGTTGGTGAAGCGGTGGCGCTCGCGGTCGAGGCACCCGAACTAGCCGAGGGGGCCGAGGGGGCCGAGGGTGCCGAGGGTGCTGAGGGGGCCGACACGTCCGGTCGGGAGCTGGTGGTCGGGACGGGTCGAATAATTGGACCGGCCTATGGCGATGGGCGTCTCTGGGTGAGGGTGAGGGATGCGGAGCTCGGTGTGGTGGGGCCGTCGGCGAGTGTGGAGATGCACGTGGCGCGGGTGGACTCGGCGATCCGGGAGCGCCTCATGGCGTTCATTGACACCATGCCGCGGGACAGCTTTGCCCTCCCTCCGTCCCTTGACTGGACCTTCGAGGGTCCGGGCGGGAAGTGGGGGATCGATCCCATGTGGATTTATCTCGGCGACCTCAAGCTCCCCACGGCCCTCCTGGGGCTCCTGCCCTTGCCCCAGGGCAACTACGACCAGGCCCAGCGGGCGGCTGAGTTACAGCGCATGAGGATGGACATCCTGCAGGCTGCCCGTCGCGCCGAGACCGCGGATCAGTTCAGGAAGTACGTGGAGGAGATCCGCAAGCGGAAGGATGCGGAGCGCGAGGCAGGTCGGGGAGCGCGACGCGACACGATAATCCCATAGCTCCTGCGCCTCGCGCCCTGCGTCCGGCGTCCCTTCAGCGCGCCCTGCATCCTGCGCCCTCCGCCCGCCACATCTCCTTGCAGCCCCCCGAACCCCCGTGCATGTTTGCCGCGGCAAGAGCAGCCCGAACCCTCCACTTTCTCACTGAGAGGTGACTATGCGACGGATCACCCGATCCCTGCTCGGTCGGGGTCTGGTCGTGTTGTTCTCGGCCTGTTACCACGCGACCATCGAGACTGGCCTGCCGCCGGGCAACCAGACCCTCGAACGGCCGTGGGCGCTGTCCTTCATTGCGGGCTTGGTACCGCCGCCGGTGGTTGAAACCGCTGAGCGGTGCCCGAACGGAGTCTCGAAGGTGGAGACGCAGCTCAGCTTCCTAAACCAAGTGGTGAACGTTCTCACGTTCGGGATTCTCACTCCGATGGACATCCGGGTGACGTGTGCGGCTCGTGGCGGCATGGATGTGGATGTCGAGGCTGCGTCGATCGATCAGAATCTCTCGATGCAGCAGAAGCGGGAGCTGTTGACGGAGCTGGTGAGGCAGTCGGCGGAGAGCGGGACGCCCGTCTGGGTGGAGTTCCAGTAGTGACTAGTTGGCGGTTAAGGGTTGGCGGTTAGCGGCGGTCCCCGCCTCGCTCCCCAAGAATTGGGGGTAAGGTCGGGACTACCCCCACTCCTTCGCCGCCTCAATCCGCTCGAGGCTCTCTTCCTTCCCAAAGAGCCCGAGCAGCACGTTCACCGGCTCCGAGACGGTGACGCCCGTGAGCGCCACGCGCACGGGCTGAAAGATCTTGCCGGGCTTGAGGCTCAGCGACTCGGCTAGTTGGCGCAGCGCGCGATCGAGTCGCTCGTCGGTCCACTCGCTCTCGTCCAGCTCTCGCAGGCGTTGAGAGGCGGCCTCCAGAGAGCTGCGGAACTCCTGGGGGTCCTTAGCTATCAGCTTCTTGGCTTTCTCATCCAGCTCGATCAGCCGAGCGTCGAACCGCACAGCCACGCGGTCTGCTAGTTCCAGCGTCGTGCGGGCCCGCTCGGCCACAGCTGAGATCGTTCGGTGCAGGCGGTCCCGGTCGAGTGTCTCGGGGTCGACGCCACAGTCGGCGAGCTTACGACGGATCAGTGGCACGAGCCGCGCGGGCGGGGTGCGGCTCAGGTGCTGCCCGTTCATCCATTCCAGCTTGGTGATATCGAAGACCGCGGCCTTCTTCTGGATGCGCTCGATGGAGAAGGCGTCTATCAGTTCTTCTGCCGAGAAGTAGAGCTCACGATCGTCGCCGGGATTCCATCCGAGGAGAGCCAGGAAGTTGCGCATGGCGCCGGGGAGGATCCCCTGCTCGCGGTATTCCCCCAGGGCCATGGCACCGTGCCGCTTGGACAGCTTCTTGCCGTCGGGGCCGTGCAGCATGGGTACGTGAACGAACCTGGGCGGCTCGGCGCCAAGTGCCTTATAGACCGCGATCTGTTTCGGCGTGTTGGAGATGTGGTCGTCGCCTCTCATCACGTGCGTGATACCCATCTCGATGTCGTCGGCGACGACGGTAAAGTTGTAGGTGGGCGACCGGTCGGAGCGCAGAATCACCCAGTCCTGGATCTCCGAGCCCTCGAACTCGATCCGGCCGTACACTGCGTCGTCCCAGGCGATCTCACCCTTTGGCATGCGGAAGCGGATGGCGCCACGGTCCTCGTACGCCGAGCCCTCCTCGAGTAGCCGATCGGCGAGGGCCTGGTGCCGCGCGATGCCGGCTCCCTGGAACACGATCTCCTCGTCCACGTCGAGGCCGAGCCAGGTGAGCCCGTCGAGTATCACGCTCACGTGCTCCTCGGAGGAGCGGGCCCTGTCAGTGTCCTCGATGCGGAGCAGGAACTTGCCTCCCATCTTGCGGGCGAAGAGCCAGTTGAACAGGGCGGTCCGCGCACCGCCTACGTGGAGGTACCCGGTGGGGGAGGGGGCGAAACGGACGCGGGGGCTTGAGGTCACGGGCTTTTCGGTTCCCTGCGGCATTCTGCTCCACAGTGCGCTAAATCGGTGATGGCCGCAGGAAGCACGTTGCCATCTTGCGCTTGCGGTACGGTGGCACTCGTGAGGTGTCGCGTCGCTCGGCCTTCGGGCCTGCCGGGGTCCCACCCATCGTGAAGTGGTGCCGGCGTGGTGGAACTGGTAGACACGGACACCTCGCACGTGTCTGGGCGAAAGCCTGTGTGGGTTCGAATCCCACCGCCGGCACACACCGCGCAATCTGCCTCAATGTATTCGTGTCCTCATTGCGGCAGCGCGGCTTCGACCGTACATTGTCACGCACGTGCGAGGTGTCTGCCAGCGGTGTTCCGCTGCGCCGAAGGGCCGAGTGATCAGTCGCTCGGCTCTTTCTGTTTCAATCACCGACACTGGCCCACGCCATATCGGTTGGACGGAGAGGGGGGGATTCGAACCCCCGATAGGGCTCTTAACCCTATAACGGTTTAGCAAACCGCCGCCTTCAGCCGCTCGGCCACCTCTCCAGGAACGCAGTGCGCAGCGCGCAGGGCGCTGTCCCCGCACCGCCGCGTCCGGGCGCGCACTTTCCCCACCCCTCGGGGAGCGCGAACAGCGTACTGCAGCGGAGGGCGAGGGATTCGAACCCCCATGGGCTTGCGCCCGGCGGTTTTCAAGACCGCTGCCTTACCAGTTAGGTCTAGCCCTCCCGGACACGAGAAATTAACTGCCAGTAAGGGGTTACCCAACCTCTAGCTGCCTGCAATCGCATCAGTCTTCGCTGACTGCGGGCACTCTTGTGGGCCGCGACGCTTGCGGGCCAGTAGGACGCCACACCACTATTGCAGCGGCAATTCGGAGTAGTTCGATCGGGTTGCTTCCGGTCACGCTGCCGCGGATTGCCCGCAGGAGGCCCGAGGTCCACCTTCGCGAGAACACTGCTGCCAGCACGGGCGAGGTGGTCCTGTAGGGCGGACATTTCCGATCACCGAAGCGGTTGAGTCATGGGATTGAGCCGAATGCGATGCAGTGCGGCGATGATGCTCGCCTTGTCGGCCGCGTGTCAGGGTGGCGAGGTGGAGGAGGATAGCTTCACCACGAGACTTGGCGTGGTGGAGGAGCTGCGGATCGGAAGCCCGGACGATCCTGCGTTTGCCTTCACATGGTTCGGCGGGCTCGAAGTCGCGCCCGACGGACGGATCTACACGATGCACCCCCAAGAAAACACGGTCCGCGTGCATACGGCCGCTGGGGAACCGCTTCCCTCCATCGGGCGGGCGGGGGACGGTCCGGGCGAGTTCCGTGAGCTCGGTGCCATGGGTGTGATTGGCGACACGATGTGGGTCCTGGACAACGGGACGTACCGGTTCAGCTATTTCTCGTTTGACGGAGAGCTGCTCGGCAGTCGTCAAATCCTGATTGACTTCGCATCGAGGACCGATCTCAGATCGGCGATCACTACAGCACCTCGTCCACGCGGATTATTGTCGGACGGCCGAGTGTGGGGTGCGCCGCGTATGTACGCCAACTTCGTTGCCGACGGATCGATGACCGAACAGGTGCTGTTTATTCTAGATTCGGCGGGCCAGGTCATCGACACGCTCGGACGCACTCCACTTACGAATTCGCTGTGGTATCTGTCGGACCCGGACAACCCACGTGGGCGTGGGATCGCTAGATCGTCTCCGTTCTCGGACACGGAGCTCGTCCATTTCTTCCCGTACGCACAAATGGTGTATCGGCTCGATCGCTCCGTCCGTCCGGAGCCGCCGCACGTCATCCGGATTACGGCGACGACCTTTGGCGACAGCGTTCTCTGGTCACGATCGTATGCCTACACTCCCCGCGCCATCTCGCCGGCCCAAATCGATCGCCTCGTCGACGCATTCTCAGGAAGGGCCGTCGAGGAACTCGGCCTCGCCCCGGCGCGGGCCGCCGGCTGGGCGCGTGACGCCCTATACATCCCCGCACACCATCCGGCCGTGTCGTCGATGATCGTCGGCAGGGACGGCACCATCTGGTTGGCGGGACCGAACGACGGTGCCTCGGCACGGGACTGGATGATCATCGATCCGAACGGTGAGCCCCAGGGGACGGTTACGTTGCCGTCTCGGTTCAGGGCTCAACATGCCCGCGGCCTCGTGGTCTGGGGGATGGACCTGGACGAAGTCGATGTCCCATACCTCGTGAGATTCAGAGCCGCGCCGAGGGGTGAGCGATGAGTCTAGCCTGCACCAACAAGCCTTCGACGGTGGGTGCGCAGAAGCTTGTAGCAAAGAGTAGCAGCCCTTGACCGAGATCACCTCTCGGCTCACGACCGGCCTCGGCGCACAGGCGGTCATCTGGAAGATCGTGCCGGAAGAAGCGCAAGCGGTGACGGAACTGCGGAAATCAGTGCCGCCACACGTGGCTGCCGCTACAGCGAAGTTATTGGAGAAGTTAGCGGCGGATCTGCCGCCGAGCGCTTCAGCCGAGACAGGCTGTGGCGGGCGATCTTCCAAGGGGTGGGTGGCTCTAGTCGGGCAGCAGGCTGATCCATATGGGCTCCGGGAAGCAGTCCGGGCACAGAAGTTCCACGCTGAGCAGCCGCCACTCTCGTCCGCGGGGCAGGCCCTGGAACGTGTCCTCCAGGAGGTAGTGCGGCACGTAGCGATCCGCCGTGGAGCGCACGGCCTGCATCGTATTGCGGCATCTGGGGCAGGGTACGGAGGCCGCATCGAGCATCGCGTGGGCTCGGATGGATTCGGCGTCTGCCGCGGAGAAATCGGTCATGGGGCCTCCGGCGCTACCGCCGTTTGCGATAGCCGTTGTACCACGTCATTACGGCGAACAGGCCGACCTGAGCGAGTATCATCCACATCACTCCGCGACGGAGACCCGTTCCCACTATCCATGTGAGTCCGGCGCTCGACAGGGCCCACGGCCATGGCGACATACGCTCGTACTCGGCCGCCCGGTAGAACAAGGCGGCGAAGGCAATCAGTATGAGCCATCGCGTGTACATGTTCGGCCGCCCCCTAACGGTGCCGCAGGCTCAGATGCGTTCCAGATGATCGACGGTTCGCTCGTTGCGGGTGTTTCCCGTGTTGAGCGTTGATGCCGGCTCGAACAGCAGCACAT
>JBHIEQ010000174.1:0-6316 GCA_046760725.1 Gemmatimonadales bacterium | reverse complement strand
CAGCAGGTGGTGGAAGCGGGTGAGGCGGCCGTGTACGAGCTGGGTATCCACGGGATGCATCCCGAGCTCGTCAAGCTCGTGGGGCGCATGAAGTACCGCACTTCCTACGGGCAGAACATGTACGAGCACTCCAAGGAAGTCGCGTGGCTGGCCGGGATAATGGCTGCGGAGCTGAAGCTCGACACGCATCTCGCGAAGCGAGCGGCACTGCTGCACGACGTAGGCAAGGTGCTCACCCACCAGCACGAGGGCACCCACGTGGAGCTGGGCGTGGAGGTGGCCACGAGATACGGTGAGCATCCGATCGTGATCAACGCCATCGCGGCGCACCACGACGACGTGCCGCACGAGTCGCCGGTGTCGGTGATCGTGCAGGCGGCAGACGCGGTGAGCGGAGCGCGTCCCGGAGCGCGGCGGGAGGCGTTCGAGACTTACGTCAAGAGGCTGAGCGCGATCGAGGAGATCGCGACCGCCTACAACGGAGTCGAGAAGGCCTATGCGATTCAGGCGGGCCGGGAGGTCCGCGTGGCCGTCCTGCCGGACGCCGTGGACGACGCCGGCGCGGCAGAGCTGTCGGCTGAGATCGCCCGCAGAATCGAGGACGAGTTGCAGTACCCGGGACAGATCAAGGTAGTGGTGGTCCGAGAAACCAGGGCTGTGGATTTTGCCAGGTAAGATCATCGACGGCAAGGCGATTTCCGAAGAGATGCGGGCCGAGCTGGTACCGCAGATAGAGGAGCTCAAACGGGCCGGCGTGACACCGGGACTCGCGGTGGTGCTCGTAGGGGAGAACCCCGCGAGCGAGGTGTACGTGCGCATGAAGGGAAAAGCGTGCGAGAAGGCCGGCATCCGCAGCGAGACGATCAAGCTCCAGGCCGAAACCCCCGAGCCGGACCTGCTCGAGGTGATCGACCGACTCAACTCCGACAACTCCATCCACGGCATCCTGGTGCAGCTGCCGCTACCCGACCACATCGACGAAGCCCGCGTGCTGAGCAGGATTCTCCCCAGCAAGGACGTGGACGGGTTCCACCCCGAGAACGTAGGACGCGTCTCGGTGGGAGATCCGAAGGGATTCCGTCCCGCGACGCCCTACGGCGTGCAGCAAATGCTGCTGAGGAGCGGCGTGGAGATCAGAGGCGCCCACGTTGTGATAGTGGGCCGCTCCAATATCGTAGGTCGGCCGATGGCGTCGATCTTGCTACAGCGGGGAGAGGGCGGCGATGCCACAGTCACGGTGTGCCACTCGCGCACCAGGAACCTTCCGGAAGTCACGCGGAGCGCGGACATTCTCATAGTGGCCATCGGCAAGCCGCACTTCGTCACCGGTGACATGGTGCGGCCGGGGGCGGTGGTGATCGACGTGGGAGTCAATCGTGTGGATGATCCCCAAAGCGAGAAGGGATACAAGCTCGTAGGTGACGTTGACTTCGAGGCCGCGAGGGAAGTAGCCTCGGCTATCACACCCGTTCCGGGCGGGGTCGGGCCCATGACGATCACCATGCTGCTCTACAATACCGTTCAGGCCGCGCGCCAGTGGATGGACTGAACCTCTTCCCTCCGGGTGGAACGGCCAGTACGGAGGAGATCGAGGCTGATGCCGCGGGAGCCTGGACCGTTTCGGATGTCACGGCCAGGGCCCGGCGCCTCATCGAGTCGGGCTTCACCCGCATATGGGTGAAAGGCGAGGTGAGCGGATTCAAGTCGTACCGCAGCGGCCACTGGTACTTCTCGCTGCGCGATTCCCAGGCGCAGGTGAGGTGCGTCATGTGGAGGAGCGATAACGAGCGCCTCCGCATCACGCCCGAAGACGGCGTCGAGGTCTATGTGAGGGCCCAGCCCACCGTGTGGGAGGAGCGAGGGGAGTTCCGCCTCACCGTACGGGAGCTCCTGCCAACTGATGCCGAGGGTCTGTGGCAGCTCAAATTCGAGCGGGCTAAGGCCGCGCTCGCTAAGGACGGCCTGCTCGATCCCTCCCGCAAGCGACGGCTCCCCGAGTTCCCCCGCCGCATTGCGGTGGTGACCAGTATCGACGGCGCTGCGCTCACGGACATCGTGACAGTCATAGGCCGGCGCTGGCCGGCGGTGGAGCTGTGGGTCGTGCCGTCCCGTGTACAAGGGGAAGGAGCGGAGCGGGAACTGTGTCGCGCCCTGGAGCTGGTGAACCGGTTGCCCGAGATCGACGTCGCGATCGTGGGCCGCGGAGGCGGTTCCCGCGAGGACCTCTGGACCTTCAACCTGGAGTCGGTGGCGAGGGCCATCGCGGCCGTGAGCGTTCCCACGGTCTCCGCAGTGGGCCACGAGACCGATGTGACTCTTGCCGACCTGGTGGCCGACTATCGCGCGGCAACGCCGTCGGCCGCAGCCGAGGCGGTGGTGCCGGACCGTCAGGCGGTATCCCACACGCTCGCTGCCGTGGCGAGGCGGCTGGCCAAGGGACTCTCGCGCAGGACCGACCTGGCCGCCGAACGCATGGAGCGAACCGGGGACCGGCTCGCCACGGCCATCTCGGCTCGGCTCGAGCGCGACGAGAGGAGACTCGCAGAGCTGGGTGCCAAGCTCGACGCGCTGAGCCCGCTCAGAGTGTTGGAGCGAGGCTACGCGGTGGCGCGCGATGAGGAGGGCCGCGTGCTTAAGCGAGTTGACCAGTTCGGGAGCGGGATGCCCTTCCGCCTCACCGTGACGGACGGTCAGGTGCGGGCGAAAGTGACGGGTGAGCAGTGAGCGAACACGAGACGACCTTTCGCGCGGAACTCGAGCGGCTGGAGGCGATCGTGCGGCAGCTCGAAGAGGAGGAGCTGGATCTCGACCGGGCGCTCGCTCTGTTCGAGGAGGGGATCACGCACCTCAAGACGGCGCGGCAGCTGTTGAGTGAGTCCGAGATCGCAGTCAAGCGTGTCCTGGAGGAGGCCGACGGTACGATCCGAGCCCAAGACGTCAACGACTGACGTCCGGCAGTTTCTGGCCGAGGTCCACACCGCCATCGGAAGCGTGCTGGAGCGGTGGTGTGAATGGATCTCGCGCGAGATCGAGTCACCGGTGGCGGACGCGATGGTGTATAGCCTGTCCGCACCCGGCAAGCGGCTCAGGCCTGCGCTGGCGCTCGGTGCCTACAGGGGGTTGGGTGGAGGGGGCGATGCGAGCGAGCTTGCCGCTGCGCTCGAGATCGTTCACACCTACTCGCTCGTGCACGACGACCTCCCTTGCATGGACGACGACGACATGAGGCGGGGTCGCCCCACCACGCATCGACGCTTTGGCTCTACGATTGCGATGGAGGCAGGTTTTCGATTGGTGCCGCTCTCGGCTCGGGTACTCGCTTCAGGTGCGAAGCGTTTGGCGCTGGGAGCCGCGACACTGGAGGCGATAGCGTGCGAGCTGTATCGGGCGGCCGGGGCGACGGGTATGATCGGCGGACAGGCGCTCGATCTTGAGGCGGAGGAATCCGATGTGTCGCTCGATACGCTGACGCGCATTCACCGGATGAAGACGGGGGCTCTGATCGCGGCGAGCGCGGTCATCGGGGCCATGGCTGCCGGCGCGCCGCCCCAGGCGATCGACGCCGTCCGCGCCTACGGGGAGGAGGTGGGCCTCGCGTTCCAGATAGTGGACGACGTCCTGGACGCCACCGGTACCTCGCAGGAGCTGGGGAAGACGGCAGGCAAGGACGCCGATCAGAACAAGGCGAGCTTCGCCTCGCTGCTCGGCGTGGACGGCGCCCGCCGACGGGCGCTGGAGCGCGTGGACCTCGCCGTAGCCCGCTTGGGTGGGGCAGGGGTAGATTCCCCGGTGCTCGCGGAGCTCGCGAGGATGATGGTGGAGAGGAAGTCGTAGACATGCTACTCGATTCCATTAAGGGCCCAGAGGACGTTCGAAACCTCGACCGTAGCCAGCTCCAGCAACTGGCCGACGAGGTTCGCCAGCGCCTGATCGACGTGGTGTCGCGGACGGGGGGCCACATAGGCGCGGGGCTCGGCGTGGTGGAGCTGACCGTGGCGCTGGTGCACGCGTTCGAGACGCCGCAGGACAAGATCGTGTGGGACGTGGGACACCAGGGTTATCCCTGGAAGGTGCTCACGGGTCGCAACGAGCGGCTCCCAACCCTCAGGCAGGAGGGCGGGATCTCGGGTTTCCTGCGCCGTACCGAGAGCGAGCACGACATCTTCGGCGCCGGTCACGCCGGCACCGCAATGTCCGCAGCGTACGGTATCGCGACGGCGCGCGACATGAAGGGCGAGGACTACCACGTCGTCGCCGTGGTGGGCGACGGGGCGTTTACCGCGGGACTCTCCTACGAGGGAGTGAACAACGCCGGCCACTCGGACCGGGACATCATCCTCGTGCTGAACGACAATGGGATGTCGATAGCCCCCAACGTGGGTGCCTTCAGCAGGTACCTCGGGTCGATCATCGCGAGTCCCTTCACCAACAGGGTTCGCGAGCTGGTCAAGCACATGATCGAGCGGGCTTCGCACATCGTCGGGGGCCAGGCAATGGTGGAGTTCGCCAAGACGCTCGAGGAGAGCGTCAAGAACCTCTGGTCGCCGGGGATGCTGTTCGAGGAGCTGGGATTCCGCTACTTCGGCCCGATCGACGGACACAACATCGACCAGATGCTCAAGACGTTCGATCTCGTAAAGGGTCTCGAGGGGCCGCGCGTGGTGCACATCATCACGGAGAAGGGTCGCGGCTTTCCGCTGGACGAGGAGGACCTGGAAAAGTTCCACGCCAGAAAACCATACGATCCGATCACCGGGCAGCTCAAGCCTAGCAAGAAAGGACCGCCCGCGTGGACCAAAGTATTCGGCACCGCGATCACGGAGCTAGCGGCCGAGCATCCCGAGATGGTTGCGATCACGGCGGCCATGCCGTCGGGTACCGGCACCAACATCTTCCAGAAGAAATGGCCGGACCGGTTCTTCGATGTGGGGATCGCCGAACAACACGCCACGACCTTCGCCGCAGGGCTGGCCACGCGCGGCATCCGGCCGGTGGTCGCCATTTACTCGACGTTCCTCCAGCGGGCTTACGACAGCATCATCCACGACGTGGCGATCCAGAACCTGCCGGTCATCTTCTGCATGGACCGGGCGGGGATGGTCGGCGCGGACGGCCAAACCCATATGGGGCTGTACGACATTGCGTATCTCCTGGCCGTGCCGAACATGACGGTGACCGCCCCCAGGGACGGAGCCGAACTCATAGGTCTCTTGCGCTGCGCCCTCGCGCACGACGGGCCGTTTTCCACGCGCTATCCCCGCGACAACGCGCCCTCCGCGGCACCCCCGGCAGCTGAAGTGGCGGCCGTTCCCTATGGCACGTGGGAGGTGCTGCGGGAGGGCCGGGAGTGCGCGATTCTGGCCGTGGGTGTCATGTGCCAGCCGGCGACGGAAGCGGCGGAGCTGCTCGTAAAGGACGGCTACGACCCGACCGTGGTGAACTGCCGATTCCTGAAGCCGCTGGATCACGAGATGCTGGCATCTCTGGCGGCGAGTCACAGACTGTTGGTCACCGTGGAGGACGGCACCGAGGTCAACGGCTTCGGATCGTACGTCGCGGCCACAGTGCAGCATATGGCGACCGATGCGCGGGTGGGGATCATGGGCGCGCCGGACCGGACGTACGAGCACGCGCCGCGCAGCCGGCAGCTCGAGCAGGCGGGGCTCCACGCCGAGGGGATCGCCAGGCGCGTGAAGGCTCTCGCGCGCGAGGAGAGTCTGTCGGTCCACTAATCCGGGCTCCGCAGGAAGGCCACGCTCGGACGCTCTTGCGTTGATGGTTGGCGTGGTCGGGCGGTCGTGTCAGCCCCTCCGGGTCCCCGGTACGGGTGGGCGCGGCGCACTTGAGCTCCATGCCTGGGGAGTCCCGCAGTGCATTGCGCACGACATAGTCCGGAACAGATCCCGCATCCATTTGATACCGCACCGCGGAGAAACGATCTTGGCACGGGCGGCCCGGGCCCTACACTAGAGAGAAGACCGTGCTGACCGAGCTAAGGGTACGCGATCTCATCGTCATCAAGGACGTGACGCTCCCGTTGGGACGCGGGCTAAATGTGCTCACGGGAGAGACCGGGGCCGGCAAGTCCATGCTGGTAGACGCGCTGTCGCTCCTTCTCGGTGAGCGGGCAAGTCAGGACCTCATTCGTCCGGGGGCCGAGCGCGCCGTGGTGGAGGCGGCGTTCGACGTTGGCGGGCCGCCCCGAATCGCCGCCATCGCCGACGAGTTGGGCATCGACCTAGAGGACGAGCGGCTGGTGGTACGCAGGGAGATCACGGCGCAGGGACGGAACCGGGCGTGGGCCAACGGGAGCCCC
>JBHIEQ010000173.1:0-6413 GCA_046760725.1 Gemmatimonadales bacterium | reverse complement strand
TGACAACGAGACGGTGGTGACGGCCGCTTTGGCACAAGGCCCGGGTACCCTCGGGGGGACGCTCACAGCGACGGCGGCTCAAGGCGTCGCCACGTTCACTGACCTCGAGATCACAGGGACGGTGGGAGACTACAGCATCACTTTCGCCGCCCCGAGCCTGGACCCGGCAACCTCGGGTCTCTTTCCCGTCTCGCCAGGGGCGATTGCAGTGATCACGCTGACGCCTGTGGCCGACACCCTGCTCGCTCTGGGAGACGTCACCCAGCTCACCGCCGTCGCCACCGACGTGAGCGGCAATACGGTTGCGGACGCCAAGTTCGCGTGGGCGACGGGTGACGCCACGGTTGCGACGGTGGACGCTGCTGGCGTGGTGACGGCGATCGGCAACGGCGAGGTCATCATCACCGCGACCGCAGACAACGTGACCGCTGGGACCACAGTCACGGTCGCTCAAGCGGTGACGCGAGTCGAAGTGACGCCATCCATCGATACGCTCGCTTCCATCGGCGATACGCTACGATTCGCCGCCACCGCGTTCGACAAGAACGACAGCACGGTGGCGGAAGCCCGGTTCCTGTGGCTCTCATCGAACCACAATGTGGCCATCGTGGATACGGCGGGTCTCGCCACCTCGACCGCTGAGGGAGCGGTGGCGATTACTGCCGCGGCCCAGGGGGTGCCGGGCCACGCGGTGCTGACGGTGCGGATCCCCGTAGCCTCGGTGGCCGTACAGCCGGATAGTGTAGGGTTGCTGATCGGTGACACGGTGCGGCTGTTCGCCCTGGTCATCGACGCCGACAGCAACGTGCGGGCCGACCGAGCCGTCACATGGGCCTCGAGCAATACACTCGTGGCGACCGTGACGCAGCCGGATTCAGGCGCTCTGCTGGCCGGTGTCGGCAGGGGAAGTGCCACGATCACGGCAACCTCGGAGGGAGTGAGCGGAACCGCCGAGACAGGTGTCATCGAAGTGACGGCGGAGTTCCCCATTGCGACCACGGCCAACGCCGAGCTTGGGTTTGGCGCAGCTTTCGACGGGACGAACTATCTGGTCGTCATGGACGTCGAAGTTGAAGGCGGTGGCAATCTGGACGTCGGGGGTCAGCTTGTGTCGCAGGCCGGTGATCTGGTCGGCAGCTTCATTTCCACGGGCCGGTCCGCGAGTGACATCCCACTCGTAGCGTTTGACGGCACGAACTATCTGATGGTCTGGCAGGAGGCGCCGGTCCCTGGACAAGCAGACCTATTCGGACAGCTCATCAGCCCGGCCGGTACGTTGGTGGGTTTCCCGTTTGCTATAACCGCGACGCAGGACGTGGATTCCCCTTACAACATAGGCTTCGGCGGTGGCGCCTATCTCGTGACGTACGTGCGGGAGCCCGGACGAGGTTTCTACGGCAAGTTGGTTTCTCCCTTGGGCACGGTGGGGTCCGAAATTGCCATCAGCACCGACAGTGTTGCAGGTGATGCCTTTGGGGTCAATTCGGTGCTGTTCGACGGCTCCAATTTCTTCGTGTTATGGCTGGGAAATCAGGGCTTGCGCGGACGTTTCGTTGATTCGCTAGGATCACTGTTGACCGAAATCACCGTGAGCCAGCCGCCCCGCACCGGCTTTGACGTGTTTGGTGCCGGCTTCGATGGCACCAACTTCCTCGTTGCGTGGAGCGACGCCGCCGACACGCTCGATGCCAACGTCTTTGGCCAGCTTGTGACGAGTTCCGGCACACTGTCGGGTGACGTGATCACCATCAGCGAGAACGCTCGTCAGCAGGGCGTGCCGGTCATTGCCAGCAACGGCACTGACTTCTTCGTTGCCTGGTGGGAGGGTGACTCGTTCGACACTCTGTCCAATGTCAGCATTCGAGCGAGGGCACTCAGTGGAACCGGCATGCGGGTCGGCCCCGAGTTCACCATGCTGGAGCCGGGTGTCGACGGGCGCATACCACTGGTGGGGGCCGTGCTCTTCGGCGGCGGTCAGTACTTTGCCGTCGTCAGCCGGGCCACCAGCAGCGGCACGAGTGGTTTCGACACCTTGACAGATTGGGATGTGTTTGGCGCGTTTGTGCGGAGATAGGCTTTCCTAGCCCCCGTGCTTCTCCAGCAGCGCCTGGAAATCGGGCCGCTCGCGCTCAGGCGGGTGCCCGTCGGGGGCGAGCATCCGTATGTCTACCTCGGAAAAGCATTCGCTGCGGCTCCTTCGACACCGTGCGTGCCCTGGTGCGGCACATCCACGACTACCTCGATCGCTGGAACGAGGACCGCCGAACAGATCATCCCCGAGGCGGTGCGTCGTCAACATGACTCCAGATACGGGCACTAGCCGATACGGCGCGAGATTCGTCGCGATAGCGCACGCGCGCGGGAGGGAGGCGAATGATTGAGGTGCGGGTGACTGACTAACTCGCGGCCATTCCCCGAGCGCTACATCTTTTGGTTTCATGAACCGATCGCGGCGAACCCGTAAAGGAGGCGTGTAGCTCCTCACGCCACTACAAATCCGACGACAGCCACTCGGTTCGGCTATCGAGCGCAACGAAGGCCCGAGGCACATAGAGCTGCGCCGAGTTCGCAATGTCGTAACCGAACGGAGTAACACGCCATGACGACCTTGATTGCTGGCATCGTCGTGCTTTTGATCTTCGCCCTGACACTGCTGTACGTCGGTCGACCCTACTGGGCCTGGCTGGGACCGGCCGTCCTCGCCCTTGCCTGGTGGTGGGTAACTGGGGTGAAATCACCGGTGCTGTTCGACGGCCTCGTGGGAGGCTTCGCCGTGCTCGCGATAGTCTTTGGAGTACCGGCGCTGCGCCGGGTGCTGATAAGCGGGTGGCTCATGCGGCTCGTCAAACCGATGCTTCCCCGCATGGGCGATACCGAGCGGATCGCGCTGGAGGCGGGCACCGTCTGGTGGGACGGTGATCTCTTTTCCGGCGACCCGGACTGGCAAAAGCTGCTCGACTTCGAGCCACGCGGTGTTTCCGAGAAGGAGCAAGCGTTTCTCGATGGCCCGGTCGAGGAACTGTGCGCGATGGTCAAGGAATGGGACGTAGTACAGGCAGGCGACCTTCCACCCAATGTGTGGCATTTCCTCAGGCGAAACGGTTTCTTCGGAATCATCATTCCGGAGTCATATGGGGGCCTCGGCTTTTCGGCGGCGGCGCATTCCGCAATCATCACCAAACTGGCTAGTCGGAGCGTGACGGCTGCCGTCACGGTGATGGTGCCCAACTCGCTGGGTCCGGCGGAGCTGTTGCTGCACTACGGAACGGACGCGCAGAAAGACTACTATCTGCCTCGACTAGCCAAAGGAGAGGAGATTCCCTGCTTCGCACTAACGGGACCCGAAGCCGGGAGCGACGCGGCGGCGACCCAGAGTGTGGGGATAGTATCTCGCGGTACTTATCGCGGGCAGGAGGTGCTCGGGATGCGTCTCAGTTGGCGCAAGCGGTACATAACACTGGGACCCGTGGCCACCATCATAGGACTCGCCTTCCGCCTGCGCGATCCTGACCGGTTGCTCGGTGGCGACAGCGATCTCGGCATCACGTGTGCGCTCATTCCGGCTGACTGCGCGGGGATCGACATCGGCACGCGACACGATGCAATGGGTGTGCCGTTTCAGGTGGGGCCCAACCGCGGCGACGACGTTTTCGTACCGCTCGATTACATCATTGGGGGGCGTGGGATGGCGGGGCAGGGATGGCGCATGCTCATGGAGAGCCTGGCCGCCGGCCGATCGATCTCGTTACCGTCACTCGCCGTAGCGTCGGCCGAACTCGCCACACGGCTCGTGGGCGCATACGCCACCATCCGCGAGCAGTTTGATACGCCAGTCGGTCGGTTTGAAGGCATCGAGGAGCCGCTGTCACGCATCGGCGGACTCACTTATCTAATGAACGCCGCGCGGAAGCTGACTGCGGGCGCAGTGGACGCAGGCGGGAAACCGGCGGTCCTCTCTGCAATTGTAAAGGCCTACCTGACGGAGGCTATGCGGCGCGTGGTGATAGACGCGATGGACATCCGGGCCGGGGCAGCAATCTGTCGCGGGCCGCGGAACATCCTGGCACACGCGTACCAAGCCGTGCCGATCGGGATCACCGTCGAGGGAGCGAACATCCTCACGCGCTCGATGATCATCTACGGGCAGGGAGCGATCCGATCGCATCCGTACGTGCAGGACGAGATGATGGGCGCAGCCCAGGGCGACGCGTCTCGCTTCGACCGCGGGTTCTTCGGGCACGTGGGCTTCGTCGCGAGCAACACCGTTCGCGCGTTCCTGCTCGGCATCACGGATGGTAGGATGCGGAGGCCCCCGGTTCGCGGAAAGGTTAAGCACTTCTTCGGGAGACTGACCCGAATGAGCGCCGCCTTCGTGCTGGTCTCCGACTTCGCAATGGCTACGCTTGGAGGCAAGCTCAAGCGGCGCGAGAAGCTGAGCGGCCGCCTCGCAGACGCGCTCGCCTGGATGTACCTCGCGTCAGCCGCACTCAAGCGATACATGGACGAGGGACAGCCGGATCGCGATCTCCCATTCGTCCAGTATGCGTGTGTAGATGCACTCTACGAGATCCAGACGGCGCTGGTCGGGATACTCGACAATTTTCCCAACCGGCCGGTCGCCTGGCTGCTCCAGGCTCTCGTGTTCCCCTTTGGACCTCGTTATCGCCGCCCGAGCGACAGGCTCGGTACCGCGGTGGCGCGAGGACTGCTGGAGGATCGAGAGGCCCGCTTGCACCTGACGGCGGACATGTACGTTCCGCCTGCGGACGAGCCCGGGCTGGGACATCTGGAAGCGGCACTGGATCATGCCGTCGCGGCGCTCAAAGTGGAGACCAAGATCCGGGACGCCGTCCGCGCCGGCAAGCTGGACAGAGCACCCGGCGAGATCTTGCTGCACCAGGCAGCCGCAGTGGGCATCATCACCGAGGACGAGCGCCAGCGTGTGCTCGAAGCCGATGACGTGCGCGACGAGGTGATTCAGGTGGATGCGTTCGATCAGGAAACTTATCGCGGGCTCCGAGGATAGCGGACGGCAGGAGCCCCGTCTGACCGAAGGCGTCCCTCACCTCTGCGTGGCTTTGTCGGTCACCCATGCGCCAGGCGGGATTCGAACCCACGACCTTCGGCTCCGGAGGCCGACGCTCTATCCAACTGAGCTACTGGCGCGATTAGCGGCGGTTGAGCCGCAGCCTTACACCGCCGCGTATTCCTGGATGTCCACCGTCAGGCCTCGGCGGACTGCTGCCTCAGCCAATTCCGCGAGCCTGCGCGACACCCTATCAGAAAGATACTGCTCCCCACAGTTCGGGCAGACAAGGGCGGGGACACCCTTCATCACTACCGTCGAGCCCTCTCGCTCGAGCGTCACCGTAGCTGTTCCTGGACGCGTCTGGGCCACACCACAAATGGCACACTTCACGGTCTGCGTCTCCCGAAGTCCGGTTCCCAACGTGCCGGATCCGGTTGGCACGCGGTTATCACAACCGTCAGGGAGCTTTCGGGATCGTCGGCTGCCAGCACGTGGATGGGCCGATCCCTGCTCCATCCGAGCACCAGTCTGTTCGGGTAGGGACGGTCGCCTCCATACTCGCGAATCGTTTCACCGGTCGCCAGTACTCGTTCAACGTCGGCGACGGTGATTCCCCGCTCAAACATCCGCCGCAATGCGTGACCCCGGAATCGCAGCACCCGTCACGATGGGCGACGCGGTACTGGGAGCCGGCACCATGATCACGCGGCTGCATACCGGTTCTCTGCAACCCAGATGTCGGCTTCAGTCGGGGCGGCCGGATTTGACGCCGACGCGAACCAGCAGGCGCAAAGTCCGGGCGTCGGGACCGAGCCCGCACAACGGGCCTCCAATCGGGGCGGCCGGATTTGACGCCGACGCGAACCAGCAGGCGCAAAGTCCGGGCGCAACGACTGAGCCCAGCCAACAGCGGGCTTCAGTCGGGGCGGCCGGATTTGAACCGGCGACCTCCTGCTCCCGAAGCAGGCGCGCTACCGAGCTGCGCTACGCCCCGAATGCGCCCAGGAGGACTCGAACCCCCAGCCTTCTGGTCCGTAGCCAGACGCTCTATCCAATTGAGCTATGGGCGCGGGATGGGCGGTACAAGACTCGAACTTGTGACCTCCACGATGTCAACGTGGCGCTCTAACCAACTGAGCTAACCGCCCAAACAGAACGGTAGGACAGAAGGACGGTAAGGCCCCTGGACCTACCGCCCTGCCGCCCTACCGCCTCTAGTAGCGGGGGTGGGATTTGAACCCACGACCTCCGGGTTATGAGCCCGGCGAGCTACCTGACTGCTCCACCCCGCAGCATGAGTAAGCGCCGAAAACATATTGGCGGAGTCGGGGAGTGTCAACTCGCTGATTCGCTGGGGAATCCTCGAATCTCGAGTCGGGCAGCG
>JBHIEQ010000172.1:0-6434 GCA_046760725.1 Gemmatimonadales bacterium | reverse complement strand
CGTCGGGCACCTGGTTACGACGTGCGTGCATGTCCCCCGTGACCTCGCGGTAGTGGGTCCAGAAACCCTGCTCCTCAGCGAGGGTCCTCACGTGCGGCAGCTCGATCAGCGCCTCGACGTTTGCCTCGGCTGCCCGGGGAGACAGCGGCCGCTCGAAGATCCTGGGATGCGTCGCCATCCTGAGATACGCGAACAGAGTGATCCACGCGAGACACATCATCTCGGGGCCGGCCGCGCAACGCTCCAGGAACTCGCGTGCCCGAGCGTGCTTGGGGCTCGATTCGTCGGATGCGTAGAGGAGGACGTTGACGTCCAGTGCGAAGCTCATTCGCGCGAATCGTCGAGCGCCGCGTACACGGCTTCCTTGTCGGAGATGTCGATTAGCGGGTTCATCCGCTGCGCGCACCAGCGGAAATCCCGCTCGGTTGGGACGCCCGGCCGGTAACGCGCCAGAGCATCAGCCAGGAGATCGGAGATCAGCCGCCCCAGCGACTTGCCCTCGCGCTTCTGGAGCCGCTTCAATTCCCTGAGCAGCGGCGTGTCGATGTTGACCGTGGTTCGCGCCATAATGGGTCATTATTGACGTCATAACATCTGATGTCAAGATTTGTGATGCGTGATGCATGAACCATTCGCCACTCGGCTCGTACGGTTCTTCTTGCCCCAATCGCCCACCCCCGATATGCTCCCCGGCGGTGATCCACGCCCAACCTAGTCGACCCTCCCCCAGCGAGGGTCTCCGTGAGGTGGAGGGGGCGCACTCCCGGATCGGCATCCACCGGTACGGCGCTCTGGTGCGCCGGCTGGTCAGCTTCGAACGGGCGGCAACGTGCGCGCGCTAGCCGACGGAGGAGGAGCGAGAGTACTTCGGGCGAATCGAGCCGGAGCTCTACAGCTTCCATGCCATTCACCCACCGACATTCAGAGCGGCGGTCGCCGAGGTCTTCGGGACCTTCACCGAGTCCATTGCGACGTCAATGGGACACACCAGCCGGTCCTCGATGGGTGTCGATGCCGCTGACTTCAACAATGACGGCCGGCCGGACCTGATGGTCCTGGAGATGCTTCCGGAGCGGGAGGACATCTACAAGACCTCCGCCAACGCCGAAACCGTGCAGCTGTTCCATTGGAAACTCAAAGTCGGTTATCACGCGCAGTTTGCCCGCAACACGCTTCAGCTGAACCGCGGCCAGGGACGCTTCAGCGAAATCGGCTATCTAGCCGGTGTGTACGCCACGGACTGGAGCTGGGCTCCCCTGTTCGCCGACCTGGATAACGACGGCCACAAAGATCTCTTCGTGAGCAACGGCATCTACCACAGGCCCAATGACCTGGACTACCTCGCCTATGTCAGGACGGATTCGGTCCAGGCCTCGCTCGCGGACGAAATCACCGAGGCAAACCTGCAGCTCCTGGATCTGATGCCCCACGTCCCAATACCCAACTACGCCTACGGCAACAACGGGGACCTCACCTTTGCGAACATGACCGACACCTGGGGCCTCGCCGAACCGGGATTCTCGACCGGCGCCGTGTACGTGGATCTGAACAACAGCGGCTCACTCGACCTGATCGTGAACAACGTCAACGCGCCCGCGGGGATCTACCGAAATCGCGCGAGGGAAATCAACGGACACCACTATCTCGGCGTACGGCTGCGCGGCGCCGGAGCGAATACGGACGGGATAGGCGCGAAGGTGATCCTCAAACATGACGGCATGATGCAACTGCTGGAGCAGATGGCGACACGCGGCTTCCAGTCCTCCGTCGATCTGCGGCTCCATTTCGGGCTCAATCGTTCGGAGCGCGTCGACTCCCTGACCGTCGTTTGGCCCGATCACCGGTATCAGGTGCTGACGGACGTCACGGTGGACCGTATGATCACCCTCTACCAGGACGACGCCGTCGGCCGGTACGCCTACAAGCAGGCATCCAGCGCACAGCCACTTTTCGAAGACGTCACGACCCGGCTCGGCATCGACTTCAAACACCAAGAGAATGCGTTCTTCGACTACACCACCCAGCCGTTCATGCCCCACCAGCTCTCCACCGAGGGACCGGCCCTCGCCATCGCCGACGTGAACGGTGATGGCCTGGATGACATCTACGTCGGCGGCGCCAAGTGGCAGGCCGGACGGCTCTTCATCCAGCGGCCTGACGGCACTTTCAGCGGCAGCAGTGACCGCGCCTTCCAGGCCGACAGCTTGCACGAGGACGTTGACGCGGCGCTCTTCGATGCCGACGGCGACGGCGATCGGGATCTCTACGTCGTGAGCGGAGGCAATGAGTTTTGGGGTAAGGACGACGCCCTTCGGGACCGACTCTATATCAACGACGGGCTTGGCAGGTTCCACCGTGCCGAAGCTGCACTCCCCGACTTCTTTGAAAACGGCTCCTGCGTGGTTCCGGGGGACTTCAACGGCGACGGCCACATCGATCTCTTCGTCGGCAGCCGCGTCGTCTCCCGCAACTACGGGATCTCTCCCCTAAGCTACCTGCTTCAGAATGACGGCACGGGACGGTTCGTCGACATCACGCCCGAGAGCGGGGAGGCGCTGGCCGAGGCGGGAATGGTGTCTTCGGCCACCTGGCTGGATTACGACGACGACGGCCAGCTCGACCTGATCGTGGTCGGCGAATGGATGCCGATACGGGTGTTTCGGCAACAGAACGGCCGTTTCGTAGATCGGACCGCGGATGCCGGACTCTCCGGAACCAATGGGTGGTGGAATAGCGTGATAGCCGCGGACCTCACAGGAGACGGGCGGGGCGACCTCGTGGTGGGCAACTTGGGGCTCAACTCCTACCTCCGCGCCTCACGGAAGGAGCCCGTCCGGTTGTACATGAATGATTTTGCCCAAGACGGCTCGATAGAGCAGATCCTCACTCTCTACAAGAACGGCCAGAGCTACCCGCTGGTAGGCCGCGATGAGCTGGTCGCGCACATTCCCCAGCTCCGGAGCCGGTACCCTTCCTATGCCGATTTCGGCGCCAGCCGCATCGAGGACATCTTTTCCGCGTCACAGTTGCGGCAGGCACAGGTCCGGGAAGCGTTCCTGTTCGCGAGCACGGTCGGCCTGAACAACGGCAACGGAACATTCGATCTCCAACCGCTTCCCACCGAGGCCCAGTTCGCGCCGATCTACGCCACGTTGGCAGATGACCTTGATGGTGATGGCCACACCGATCTCTTGGTCGCGGGAAACTTTTTGGCAGTACCGCCCGTCCGCGGGTGGTATGACGCCAGCTATGGCCTGTTGTTGCGCGGTCATGGAAACGGTCGTTTTGACGCGGTCGATCTCGAGGCGAGCAACCTCGCGATCGAGGGTGAAGTGCGGGACATGGGGCTGATGCGGAGCGCCGACGGCGGCCGAATGATCGTCGTCGCCCGCAACGACGATCGGCTCCTAATCCTCCGCCCGCTCCGCTGACCCGGGTCGCGCAGCGCACCGCGTTGTGAGGTTGACGATTGGAGCCGGCGGTCCCGCAATCGCTGGGACTCCGCTTCCAGAATCCTGAGCCCGAGAGGTGACCGTGAGCTTACTGGCGAGCGTGGACTGGTTGGTGATCGGGGGGTACTTCCTCCTGGTCTTCGGCGTCGCGATCTGGGCGACGGTGCGGGAACGGTCGAGACGTGAGACGTCGACCGACTACTTCCTGGCCAGCCGCGATGCCGGCTGGTTCCTCGTAGGCGGCTCGCTGTTTGCGTCCAATATCGGATCCGAACACCTGGTCGGACTGGCCGGAACCGGCGCCGCCAGCGGCGTGGCCGTGGCGCAGTTCGAGGTCCTGGCATCACTGATCCTCCTGATCCTCGGCTGGCTGTTTGTGCCGTTCTACCTGGCAAGTGGCGTCTTCACCATGCCGGAGTTCCTTGAGCGACGCTACTCCGAGGGTGCGCGATGGTACCTGGCGGCGATTTCCATCATCGGTTACGTGCTGACAAAGATCTCGGTAACGATCGCCGCGGGCGGCATCGTCTTCGAGGCGATCATGGGCATCGACTTCTGGACCGGCGCCATAGTGGTCGTGGTGATTACAGGCTTGTACACCATCTTCGGCGGTTTACGGGCGGTGCTGTATACGGACCTACTGCAGATGTTCGTCCTGATCGGGGGCGCGGTGGCAGTCACGCTCCTTGGCCTCAACGCCCTGGGGGGCTGGGGAGCGATGACGGACACGGTCGGGCCCGGGTTCCTCAGTCTATGGAAGCCGGTGTCGGACCCGAACTTCCCGTGGACCGGCATTCTCTTCGGGGCGCCGATCCTCGGTGTGTGGTACTGGTGCACGGATCAATTCATCGTTCAACGCGTGCTCGCGGCGCACAACCGCGATCACGCCCGGCGTGGGACCGTATTCGCAGGATTCCTGAAGCAGCTGCCGCTCTTCATCTTCGTGATCCCCGGCGTGATCGCCTACGCGCTGTCGCAGCAGGAGCGGCTTGAGCTCGCCGCGCCGGACCAGGCACTGCCCACGCTCATCGGGGTGCTGCTCCCAATCGGGTTGCGTGGCCTGGTAGTAGCCGGGCTGCTGGCAGCGCTCATGAGCTCGCTTTCCTCGGTGTTCAATTCCACCTCCACCCTGGTCACCCTGGATGTCTACAAGAAGCTTCGCCCAATGGCGTCAGAAAGGCAGCTAGTGCTGGTCGGGCAGGCCACCACCGCGCTGCTTGTGGGCTTCGGCCTGCTGTGGATACCGTTCATGCAGCAGATCTCGGGCCAGCTCTACCAGTACCTCCAGAGTGTGCAGGCGTACATCTCGCCTCCGATCGCGGCGGTGTTCCTGATCGGCGTGCTGTGGCAGCGGGTCAACGCGAAGGGCGCCATCGCGGCCCTGATCACGGGATTCGTGCTGGGCATGGGACGACTCGTGGTGGAAGTGAGCCAGCCACTCCAAAAAGGATTCCTGAAGCTTTACGCCGACATCAACTTCCTCCACTTCGCCGTCGTCCTCTTCGCAATCTGCACCGCCGTCCTGGTGATGGTGAGCCTGCTGACGCCAGCACCGCCCGCCACGAAGGTTGCCAGCCTGACCTTCGCCGCTCGGAAGCCTGCGACCGTGCAAGAATCTGATCGCCGCTGGCGCCGCACCGACCTGCTGCTGAGCCTGCTGCTGGTGATCTGCGTTGGGTTGGTGTGGACCTACTTCTCGTGAGGAACGGCTCTTCCGTAATGGCCGGCATCCCGCAATGACTCATCGATCCGACCCGGTCCGCCCTCGGCGCCCGAGCCTCATCCGGGCATCCTTCGCCTGGCTCGTCGTCGCAGTCGCTCTTGCAACCCGAGCCGCGCGGCCATTCATCAACTCCTGTCAGATGCGCGCGGTCAGGCGCTCGTCGTCTTCGATGTCAACCTGCGCCCTCCATTCATCGACGCGGACGCCGTCGCTGCCACCTTTCGGGTCGCCGACGTCGTCAAGATGAGCGAATCGGAGGTCGCTCGGCTGTCCACCTTGCTAGATCGACCACCGCTCATCAGGTGGCTGCTTCAGGACGCCGGAGTGAGGGCCGTGTGCGTGACCCGGGGAAAGGGCGGGGCGTCCTTCACGACGGTGCACGGAACGGTCTCCACACCCGGCATGCAGATCGATACATCCGCAGGTGACGCGGTGGGGGCGGGTGATGCCTTCACGGCGGCGATGGCTCATCAGCTCATTCGCAACGCAACACCGGAAGAGACACTCCAGGCTGCAAATCGCTACGCGGCCCTGGTCGCCACGAAGAAGGGCGCCATGCCGATGGTCTCGTCCGATGAGCTTGCGGCACTCGGCTTTTGATAGAGCGGCCACGTCGCGTCATCACACGACCACGAGGGCCTCGTGTGGCTGAAGATCGAGCGTGCCCTCGACCTCCCTGCCTTCGCTCGCGCGGTGTGTGGACACCGCCATCCGGCCCGCGCATCCTGCGACGCCAACGGAGAGGGACTCGGCGGAGAAGTTGACGGCGACGAGCGCACGCTGGGTCCCCTGTGAGCGTTCGAAGACGAAGCATTCGGGCGGAACCGGATCCACCGGCCGATAGGCTCCGCTTCTGAGAGCCGCTGACCCTCGTCTCAGCGACAGCAACCTGCGATACAGGTTGAGGTGCGAATCCGGATCCCGAAGCTGGGACTGGACGTTGCGCACGGCATGGTCGCTCCCGACCGGCAGCCATGGTTCCTTGGCCGACGTGAACCCGGCGGCAGGATCCGGCGACCACTGCATCGGCGTTCGGCAGCCGTCGCGACCCAGGCCGGGTTCCGTCATGCTCCACGGATCCTGCCGCCTGTCCGGCGGAATCTCGACTTCGCGCATGCCAATCTCGTCCCCGTAGTACAGCGTCGGCGATCCGCGCAATGTGAGCAGAAGAACCGCCGCCTGGCGGCTCCCGTGCTCTCCAAGCCTGGTGGCCAGGCGTTGGTCGGCCTCAGTCAGTCGCCTGAGTGCCACTTCGACCT
>JBHIEQ010000171.1:0-6436 GCA_046760725.1 Gemmatimonadales bacterium | reverse complement strand
GTCGAGAGCGCCTCGTGCGGTGCGCGGCTCAGGTCACCGGTCAACTCGAACGCCAATCGCCCGCGAGAGTCGGCGTCACGTATCGGCCGCCCCGGTACACCCGTCGGATGGCTTCGGCGAGGGCTTCGGGCGGCTGATCCTTGCTCAGGTACGCCGCGGCGCCCGCCCGCAGGGCACGGACGGCATACTGCTGCTCGGAGTGTATGCTGAGGACCACGACGCGCCCACGACAGCGCGTATCCCGGAGCTGGTGCAGCAGCTGCAAGAACCCCGGCCCGGGCATCGAGAGATCGAGCAGCACCTGCTTCTTGGTCTTGCGCTCGTCTTTCATGGTGCCCGGTAATTGCGTGGGGATTACTACGGTATGGGTCGGGATATGGCTTGGCAAGAAGAGGGGAGCTCTTGTCTCTAAGCGCTCGCTAGGGAATGCTGAGCGGCGGATCCCCGACGACCCTCCTCACGACGGCAACCAGCTCCTTCATATCCACCGGCTTCCGCAAAACCGGCCGCCCGGCGTTTCTCAAGAACTGGGAGATACCCTCGTCGTCGGCAAACCCCGTGGCAAACACCACTCGCGGCACCATTTCGGGATACTCGCTCACCAGCTCGTCGAAGAATCTGCGCCCCTCGAGGAACTCCATCTGTATGTCGGAGACGATCGCGCGGAAGTGCCGTTCCCTGAGTTCTGCCACTGCCTGTAGCCCGCTCTCGACGGCAACTACCGCGAAACCCGCCCGCTCCAGCGCTTTCTTGAACGTGCGCCGCACGTCCGCGTCGTCGTCCACGACCAGTACATCCATCAGGCAGTCCCCTCTTGAGAATGCTCGCGGGCCTCTGCGTACTCCTGCTGTATGGCCTCCACGTCGGACCGCTCCCGGAAGAACGCCTCCAGCACGTCGGGATCGAAGTGCCGCTCGCTCTGTGCCTCCATCATAGCGTACACCGTATCGTTGGGCAGAGCGTCCCGATAGTGGCGGTCGCTCGTCAACGCATCGAACACGTCTGCCACCGCACAGATGCGACCCTCGAGTGGTATGTCGTCCCGGGCCGTCCCCTTGGGATATCCGCTCCCGTCCCATCGCTCGTGATGCGATAGGGCGATCATCTCACCGAGCCTGAGTAGCTCGGACGGCGATCCGTGGAGAATCCTACCCCCGATCGTAGTGTGCTGCTTCATGAGTTCCCACTCGTCCTCGTCGAGCTTCCCCGGCTTGAGCAGCACCGAGTCCGGGACGCCGATCTTGCCGACGTCGTGCATGGGTGCCGCGTACCGGATCAGCTCCACCCGCCCCGGCGAGAGATTCAGTCCGCGAGCCAGAAGGGCGCTGAGCCGTCCTATCCGCTCGATGTGCGCGGCCGTGTCCCGGTCCTTGTATTCCGCCGCGATTACGAGCCGCCGGATCGTGTCGAGGTGCGCCGCGTAAGTCTCTCGCTGCGCCTCCGCCGCTTCCTCGAGCGCCTCGCGCAGTGCGGCAGTTCTCCTATCCACGATCCTCTCGAGCTCTGTGTGATGGCGCTTGATGGCGTCGTGAGCCTCCTTGAGCTTCAACAGCCACGCCGAGCGCAACTGGAGCTCCGGTATCTCGAACGGCTTCGAGATGAAGTCGTTGACGCCCACCTCGACGGCCCGGAGCCGGTCCGCCTTGCTGTCGAGCCCGGTAACCATGATGATCGGCAGGTCGAGACAGTCGGGATCGGCGCGGATGCGCTGCGCCACCTCGAACCCGTCCATGTTGGGCATCGCGGCGTCCAGGATCACGAGGTCGATATCGAGTTTGAGCTTAGCGAGGGCCTCCAAGCCGTCCCGCGCCACTTCGACCTCGTGACCGAACGAATGCAACGCGTGCTCCAGCGCGCGCCGGGAGTCCGGGTCGTCGTCCACGACCAATACGCGGCGCGCCGCCGCCGCGGCACGCTCTTGTTTCACGTCACCGTCCGCCTTCACATAGGGAGGATGCACCCGCGATTACTGCTCCCGCAACAGAAGATCGGGTGCATCCAGGACATCCGGCTACACCTGCTCGCCCAATACGCTTCGCACCACTTCCAGCAGCTCGCCCCGCTCGACAGGTTTGGGGAGTGTCCGCTGCGCCCCCAGGCGCGCTGCGGCCTGGAGCACCTTGTCCTTCTCCCAATACCCCCCTCCCGACGTCACAACTATCCTCGCATCCGGGAACTCGTGGTGCAACCGAATCATCGCCTCTATGCCGTCGGTGTCCGGCATATAGACATCGGTGAGTACCATGTCGGCCGGTTCTCGGCGATACGCGTCGAGACCCGACGATCCGCTCTCGGCTTCGACGACGGCATAACCCTCTTTCTCGAGAACCTTTCTCATCGCTGAACGGAACTGCTGGTCGTCGTCCACGATCAGGATACGCTCCATCATCCAACCCCTTTGGTGACGCCTTCCGTTGCCTTCAGTGGCTCACCGGCTCGGCAAGAGGCACAGCATCGCGGCCCACACTATCCCGGAGTGCATAATATACCGAAGCCCCGTCCCGGTGTGGCATCACCACGTCGAGCACCACCAAAATCGATCTCGTCGCGGCGGGTCTCGCCTCATGAACGCGTCTTCATCTGTAATTCATTGACATGAACTCCCGGATTTCACCAGGTTTTTTTGGGCAGCCGCTGTGAGTTTGCTTTCTCGAGGAACCTCAGTGCAGGACGTCCGCAAGACCAAAGGACAGCTGATCCAGGAATTGACCGAGTTGCGCCACCGGGTGGCGCACTTCGAAGCCGAGCTGCGTGAGAGCGAAGCACGGTTCCGCGCCCTGGCGGAGACGGCAGCAGATGCCGTGATTGCGGCCGACGACGACGGCAAGGTCATTCTCTGGAACAGGGCGGCCGAGACGATCTTCGGCTACGCGCCCGACGAGATCCTGGGCCAACCCCTGACGACAATCATGCCCCGTCGATTTCGCTCCGCCCATCGGAAGGCGCTGGAGCGGATCGTCTCGAGCGGCGAGGGAAAACTCATCGGCAAGACCATCGAGCTTCGGGCCCTGAGAAAAGATGGCGTGGAGTTTCCGGTCGAGCTCTCGCTGGGCACTTGGGAAGTGGGCGGGCGGCGATTCTTCAGCGCCATCGTCCGAGACATCACAGCCCGTATCGCAGCCGCGAACGCACGCTACGCCATCGAGAGGCGCTACCGCCAGCTGCTCGACGACAGCCCTGTGTGCTTCTGGGCCACCAACGTCGACGGCTCTCAGGTCTCCCTCATGAGCCGCGGCGTCAAGTCGCTTTACGGGTACGAGCCCGAGGATTTCTATACTAGACCGGCGCTGCTGGTCGAGAGTGTCCATCCCGAAGACCTCCCGACAGTGCTCAAGGTGACCGAGCAGGTCCGCAAGTCCAAGCGCGCCGGCTGGTATGAATGCCGCGTGCGGCGCAAGGACGGTGTGTCGCGTTGGATGCGCAACGTGCTGCCGGAACTCGATAAGGACGGCAACTTGGTCGGACTGCACGGCTTCGCAGTGGATGTGACCGCGGAGATCGGGGCACAAATACAGCTGAAAGCCGAGCGCGACCTCTCGGACCGGGCGATCGAGAGCGTCCCGGGAATCTTTTATCTAATCGACAGGGACGGACGTTTTGTTCGCTGGAACGAGAACTTCGAGCGAGTAACCGGCTACACCAGTCACGAGATCCCGCTCATGCACCCGACCGACTTCTTCGCTGGTGCCGACAAGACGCTCATCGCCGACCGAATCGAGCAGGTGTTCGACACCGGGACTGCGACCGCCGAAGCCGATCTCATCGCCAAAGACGGCACCCGCAAGACCTTTTATATCACAGGGAAACACGTGAAGCTGGACGAGAAGCCGCATCTCGTCGGAATGGGAATCGACATTTCCGAACGGAAGGAGGCCGAAGAGGCCCTGCGGAAATCGGAGGCTAGCTACCGAGAGTTTGTCGAGGGGGCGGGCCACGGCATCTACCGTTCCACCCCAGCGGGTCGGTTCCTCGCGGCCAACCCGGCGGCCATCAGGATGCTGGGGTACGAGAGTGAAAAGGAAATATTGGCCCTCGACATCACTCGGGACGTTTACGCGGCGCCCACGGACCGTGAGAAGGTGCTGCAGCGCATGGCCGCCAGCGATCGCTTCGAGGGGATCGAGGTCACGTGGAAACGCAAAGACGGCACGCCGATCACCGCGGAGCTGAGCGGCAGGACAGTGCGCGATGAGAAAGGCCGGATCCAGTACTTTGAGGTCCACGCCGAAGACGTGACCGAACGGCGCGTAGTCGAGCAGCAGCTCCGCCAGGCGCAGAAGATGGAGGCCATAGGGCGGCTCGCCGGCGGCCTGGCCCACGACTTCAATAACCTCCTGACGGTCATCCTGGGAGAGAGCGAGATGGCCCTGGAGGAGGCCGGTGGGCGTGGCGGGCTGGAGGAGTCGTTGCGGGAAATCCGGAAGGCGGGTCGGCGAGCAGTCGCGCTCACGCGACAGTTGCTCGCCTTCTCGCGCCGACAGATCCTGGAGGCCGAGGTGTTTAGCCTCAACGACCTGGTGGCGGACGCCGAAAAGATGCTGAGGCGCCTCATAGAGGAGAACATCCGACTGGAAACCCGGCTCGAAGGCGGTCTCGGTGTCGTGGAAGCCGATCGCGGGCAAATCGAGCAGGTGCTCATGAACCTGGCCGTCAACGCCCGCGATGCTATGCCCGACGGCGGCACCCTTACGATCGAGACCGCGAACGCAACACTCGACGAGACCAACGTGATGCCGGGCATCGGTGCTACACCCGGCGAGTACGTTCTCCTGTCGGTGACAGATACCGGCGTCGGCATGACCGATGAGGTCAAGGCCCAGATCTTCGAACCGTTTTTCACAACCAAGGAGAAGGGAACGGGCACCGGCCTCGGCCTCGCCACTTGTTACGGTATCGTCAAGCAGGCCGGCGGCTACATCGCCGCCGACAGCAACCCGGGGATCGGCACGACAATGAGCGTGTACCTGCCGCGGGCAGCTCCCGACGCGCACCGCGTGGAGACCGAGCCGCAGGAAGCCGAACTGCCGCGTGGCACCGAGAAAATCCTTCTGGTCGAAGACGACGGATCAGTGCGGCGCGTGGGCGCCCGAATCCTCAGGAGGCTGGGCTATAGCGTCATCGAAGCCGAAACGGGAGAGGATGCCCTAGCGTTGATGGAGGAACACGGGCAGACGATCGACCTCCTCCTCACCGACGTGGTCCTCCCCGGCATCGGCGGCCGCGACCTGGCCCAACAGGCGCAGAGCATGTATCCGGCGATCAAGGTGCTGTTCGCCTCTGGCTACACGCGAGATGCAGTGCTGCAAAGGCAGACGAGGGAGCGTCGAGTCATTCTGCTCCAAAAGCCGTTCACTCTCCAAGAGATGGCGAGCAAGGTGCGGAAAGCTCTGGACGGGTAAAGCACACCGAGGCGGCTCCACCGCCCGCGATCACTCCTTCCCCGACGGATCGCGGGCGTCGAGCGCTTCCCGCACCCTGCGGGTCAACGACTCCAGCGTGAATGGCTTGGAGAGCAGCTCGACCTCCTGGTCGCGTAGCCTGTGTCGAAGGATTGCGTCGTCGGTGTAGCCGGTCGCGAATAGAACCTTGATGCCGGGCTGCACGGCCTGCGCCATCTCCGCCACCGCACGCCCGCCGGCACCGGGCAGCACGACGTCGGTCAAGAGCAGCTGTACCTCGCGCTGGTGTTCCCCTAGCAGCGACATGGCTTCCTCGCCGTTCGAGGCCTCCAGCACCGTGTATCCCTGGCGCCTCAACACTCTTGCGGCCACGAGCCGCACCGAATCGTCGTCTTCCACGAGCAGGATGGTCTCCGTGCCGCGTGGGAGCTCATCAGCGGCCCGGGTCCGAACCGGTTCGGGTGTTCCTGCGGCGCACGGCAGGTACACCTTCATCGTCGTGCCCACTCCCACCTCGCTGTACACGCCGATATACCCGCCCAATTGCTTCACGATGCCGTAGCACGTGGCGAGTCCCAACCCCGTTCCCGTACCGTCCTCCTTGGTCGTGAAGAACGGCTCGAAGATGTTTGCTTGCACCTCGTCGGTCATCCCGGTGCCCGAGTCGCTCACGACGAGCATCACGTACTCTCCCGCACTCGCTCCCGGATGACTCCCAACGTACTCGTCGTCCAGCGTTGCGTTGCGAGTCTGAATGACGAGCTTGCCCCCCCGGGGCATCGCGTCCCGCGCATTCACCACGAGGTTCAAGAGCAGCTGCTCAATCTGCCCCCGGTCGGCCCTCACCGGATCCACCTCCTCGGTGCGGGTCATGAGCTCGACGTCCTCGCCGATGAGCCTCCTGATCATCTTGTCCATGTCTCTCACGAGCTCGCTCAGGTCGAACACCGTGTGCTCCACCAACTGCTTGCGGGAGAACGCCAAGAGCTGCCTCGTGAGAAGCGCAGAGCGCTCGGCCGCCTTCTTGATCTCGCTGA